>NZ_JAUBUJ010000013.1:0-112531 GCF_036705405.1 Microcoleus sp. B13-B6 | reverse complement strand
AGGAAAGAGGAAGAAGGAAGGAGCCAGAAGAAGGAAGGAGCCAGAAGAAGTATTTTTACAAATATGAGATGCTCCCTATTTGCTCTAAGGTTGACTGAAGTTGTGCTTAAATTCTGAAATAGAAATAAATTTGCCTTGGGTTTTCAGCTTTGTGAGGTATTTTTCTAGTTTGTCAACCATTTTGCTGCCTGAGTCTTTTTTGACGTAACCGGGTAATTTAAACTGGGAAATATCTGTGAATTCCCAGGGGTGAAAGTAGATGTTCAGATAAGAGTCGGTTTCTAGGGTTAGTTGGGTTGCTAATTCTATCATTGAGAGGGGGAAGTTTTTAAAGCTCAACCAAAATAAAGGAAATCTGATCAGAGGAGTGACTGAAATGGGAAGGTTGAGCAGTTTATTCGTATAATATGCAGTTCGGGGTTTAGATAGGTTGTTGTATCTGCCGGGGATGTAAGTTGGATTCATTGATGAGTTGTATTCGTAGCCTGCCTTTTCTATGTCTGCGTCGTCAACGGGCTGAAGTCTTGCCATCCTGAATCCAGTGATTTGAGTATTAGTTATTTGTTCTAAGGTTTGTTTAGATTTCTGTAAATCTTCTAGGCAAAATTGAGAGTGGTAAAAGCCGTGGGATGCGATTTCATGGTGTTGTGAAATTTCTCTGATTGTATCTGGGTTGTGGAGTGCAAAGTTAGCTGTAACAAAAAATGTGGCTGTAATATCTAATTTTTCTAGAAGTGCAATAATCTTTGACAATCCTCGATTAGAAATTTCAAACTTGAGCTCGGATTCCAGGGGTTGACCGTATTCTTCGGGGATGTCAAATTCTTCTATATCAAAGCTCAACAAAATTGATTTATTCATAGTAGCCTGCGCGGTCGTTGGCTCTAATTTTAAATAAGCAGAGCAGCATTTTTAGCGAATCTTTGAATATATTGACTTGAGATTTTTTGTAGATGTGGTGCTGGGCAACTTTGGCGGGAATTTCACCAATGGTATATCCTCTTTTTTTTGCTAAAAAAAGCAGTTCCGCATCAAATGAAAAGCCAGTAATTGTTTGGTATTTAAATATTTCTTGAGCTGGTATTTTGTTAAATCCTTTGAGTCCGGCTTGCATATCTCTATATGGGAGATTCAGAATTTTTCTAGAAATCCAGTTAAATATTTTGCCGGATATTTTTCGGAGTAAGGTAAGATTTCGGAAGTTTTCTCTATCGAGGTTTCTGCAACCAATTACGACATCAAATTCGTCTAATTTTTTGACTAAGGGTTCGAGGTGTTCGAGGGAGTATGCTAAGTCGCCATCCATGAAGCAAATGCAGTCGGCGTTTACAGATTCGCTGCCTTTTTTGACGGCATATCCTTTGCCTTGACGGTTGCTGTAAGAAATTAGTTTGATGTGATGTGTGGGGAAAGTTTTGAGTTTGTCGTCGAGAATTGGCAGTGTATTGTCGGTCGAGCCGTCATTAACAATAATAAAATTGTAACCATGATTTTTTTGAGAAAATTCTAAAATTATGTCAAAGGTTTGGGCTATGCAATTTGCTTCGTTGTAAACAGGCAGAATTACCGCTATCTTCATCATGGTTGTTGCACCGGGCTTTAGGTAAAATATGCTACCACCTCGGGACGTAAATCACAAGTAAAAAAATTACAGATAAAATTTTACAGGAAAATTTACAGATAAAATTTACAGATAAAATTTCTGGCGGGGAGAGGTATTGTTAACTGCGGAGGAGAAAATTGACTTCAACTTCGCCTTGAAAGTGCAAAGCGAAGTTGGACTTTTTGGAACCTTTGAACAGCGGGCAGTTTCGGGGTTGGAGGGTGCTGTCGGAATTGTTGCCATCGCCCCGCCCATACTGGCTAATCTATCTCAAATGATGATTTTTGAGCAAGGGGACGATCGCCACTCCTCTAGCACCATTTGTCAAGTGTGAACGGGGGTTGCCGGATAAGTGCGATCGAGACAAATTGTATCATGCTGGAGTTGATCCAGCTTATCTTTACGGAAAACGCGGGCGATCGACAATCTAGATTCTTCCAGCAGCCCGAAAAACCCTCTTACTCTCCCCCGAACCTTTTACCTCATGAGGTTGTAATTGTCAATGGTAAATTATTTAGTTAACAAATTGCCGGAGTATTTTCAACAGGGTATTACGCTCCGAAAAAAACGCATTATTAGCTTTTTACTAGCATTCATCCTAAGTTGCATCACTTATCAAGTAATCTTAGAAATCATCACAGTACAAATTCCGATTTTCGGCTTTCACGATATTGTTGACATTCAGAATCCCCAGGAAATACCGCCGCTGCGGCGAGAATTTCCCGGCGACTACAGCCAGCAAAACTTGGAAGCTTTTTTAGATTATTTAGTTAGCCATAACTATTGGTTTTTGTCATCCCAAGAGCTTTACAAGTATTTCATAGCCAATCCCAAAAAGCCGATGCCGAGTGAATATCGCGATCGCCCAAAAGTCATGATTACTTTTGACGACGGAAATAAAAGCATTTCTACGCACTTACTACCGATTTTAGAAACACTCGAAAATAAATACGGCAAAAAAACCAAAGTAGTTGTATTTATCAACTCCGGCTTCTTCGGTCATCATGACTCGCTCATAAAAAAAGTAACTTGTCAAGACTTGAGAGACGGAATGCAAAAAGGTTTTTATGATATTCAATCCCACGGACTGAATCACCAAAAGTTAACAAAAATGTCTCTGACCGCATTAGACCGAGAATTATCTGAAGATCAAATTAGATTGAGGAAATGCACCCAAGATTTAGACCCAAATCGAACAGTCGCCTCACACATAGCCTACCCGTTTGGCGCTGTCAACAAACAAGTTGACAAATACGTTGCCAAATATTTCTCATCAGGATACTTGTACGACACTTCAAAATTAAAACTGTGGTTTTTTCCACCCAATAAATACCGAATTTCGAGGTTAACAGTCAATAAAAAATACTCCGCAAAAAGACTCAGCAACCTAGCTTCAGGAAGCTGGCTGCACAAATTAATTGGCAAATAAGCCGGAGAGATTCTATTATTTTAGAACAAAAAAGATGTGTAGTAATATCCTGTCCCGTAAATTAACCGTTATTCCCCTCCGGGTTAGGTTCACCATTATCTATCAAAAATCGCAACAACTCCAGTAAACCCGCCCCGGCCGATATCTTGCGGTCAACCAACCCTACTTGATATAAATTAGAATCCCCAACATCAGAGGTAAAAGACATGGTGAAACAAGAAAATAGTTTAGCAGTTGCTGCCGTTTCCCAACGCGCAGACGCGCTGGATGCCCTGCGCGGACTAGCAGTTTTAGCGATGGTTTTATCCGGTACAATAGCCCGGAAAACATTGCCGGCGTGGATGTATCACGCCCAACTGCCACCGCCGGATCACATTTTTAATAACAAACTGCCGGGATTAACCTGGGTTGATTTGGTTTTCCCCTTCTTTTTGTTTGCAATGGGGGCTGCGATACCGCTAGCTTTGTCACGCCGCATCGCCAAGGGATGGGATACAAAAAAAGTGATTTTATCTATTTTGCAAAGAGGCTTTTTGTTAGCGTCATTTGCGATATTTCTCCAGCACATTCGCCCGACTATAATTAACCCAGACGCCTCCATCCCGCAGAAGTGGTGGATGGCATTGTTTGGATTTTTAATATTATTTTTAATGTATGTTCGCTGGCCGTCCAGGTGGTCTGTGTGGCGGCGGAGATCCTTAACCCTTGCTGCTTGGAGTGCCGGGATTGGCTTCGTATCTCAGATCAAATATCCCAACGGTGTAGGATTTTTAGTTAGCCGTAGCGATATTATCTTGATGGTACTAGCAAATATGGCCGTTTTCGGCTCGCTAATTTGGTTTTTTACTCGTTCAAATATGTGGTTGCGAGTGGGATTTTTGGGTTTGCTGTTGGCGGCGCGACTGTCTTCTCAGACTGACGGTTGGATTAATTTAGTTTGGCGGTACTCTCCTGCACCTTGGCTGTTTCAATTTGATTATTTAAAGTATTTGTTTGTGGTGATTCCCGGTACGATTGTGGGGGATTTGCTGGGTCGGTGGATAGAGTATTCTTCGCCGGAAGAGGCGAGTTATGCTAGCTGGAAGAGTTGGCGCTATTTCAGCATTATGGTTTTGATGTTTACTGTCAATTTAGTATTGTTAATTGGACTGCAAGCTAGATGGGTATGGCAGACTGCATTAGTGACGGTGGTGCTGTGTTTCTGCGCTTTGGTTTTGTTGAGAAAGCCAGGGAATGTCACAGAAAATTTATTAAACCGCCTTTACAAATGGGGGTTTTATTGGGTGGTTTTGGGTTTGCTGTTTGAGCCTTATGAAGGCGGCATCAAGAAAGATTCAGCGACGATGAGTTACTTGTTTTTAACCGCTGGAATGGCTACTTTGCTGTTGATTGGGTTGATTATAATTATCGATGTGTTTCACAGAAAATGGTTTTTGCAGTTGTTTATTGATAACGGGGTGAATCCGATGATTGGCTATGCAGGATTTGCGAATATTATCTGGCCTATTCTGGTTTTAAGTAAATTGGAACCGGTGATTATTGAGATGACTTCAACCAATCCGTTTATGGGGTTTTTGAGGGGGTTGGGATATACGATTATTCTGGCGTTAATTGTCGTAGTGTGTACGAGGTTTAAACTGTTCTTGAGGACATAAATTTTGAGGTTTGTAGTAATAAGTTTAGTTTTTATTGATTCAAACTAAGGGAGAGGACTTCCGTCCTCTCTACGAAAATATTAAGATTGGAGCGACTTCAAAATACCGCTTTCCAACTGATAAATTGCTGCCATGATTCCGCTTTCAGGATTTGTGAGCAGGGACTTTTT
This sequence comes from Microcoleus sp. B13-B6, assembly GCF_036705405.1. Classification (NCBI taxonomy): domain Bacteria; kingdom Bacillati; phylum Cyanobacteriota; class Cyanophyceae; order Oscillatoriales; family Microcoleaceae; genus Microcoleus; species Microcoleus sp. B13-B6. The sequence goes on along the minus strand of NZ_JAUBUJ010000013.1, from coordinate 107,674 downwards.
GACATCTTTCAAGTATTCTACAATGTGTTCCCGCAAAATCGGTCTTTCTACTTTGACTGTGTGATTATAATCCCACAAATCCCAGATGATAATCCCGATGCCGACAATCGGGTCTATTAAACTTACTCCCAACTGACTAGCGACTGTACCGCCTGTTTTTGTGGCTACCTTGGCGGCCGCTTTGCTGGCAACTTTTGCCGTAACTTTACTACCAACTTTAGCTGCTACTCCCAAAATTAAGGGTTTAGCCACTAAGTAACCGCTACCGCCAACTAATACTTTTAATGATAAATTCGAGACATTTCCTTTATCGCTAATTGTAGTAGCAATATCGTTCAGATATTTGTCCCACTGTACTTGCGGTATATTATAACTGTTTTGAACTACTTTCACATTCTTGCTAACTTCTGATATATACAAATTAGCAGTATCTTGAGTGATTAATTGAAATCGCAGTTGAGCATTTTTGGGTGCCAGAACGCGGTTAGCAAATTCTCTTTGAAAGTCTTCAGTTAATTTTTCGGAAACAGCTTGAGATGCTGCTGTCATATCAAATCTGTTGAGTACGGCAGATTTCACGAAGTTAAAAGGTACGGTAAACTCCATCTTTTTTTGAGTGAAGTAATCAAAGTACCAATCGAGGAAACTGTTGTCAACCCGCGCGATTACTTCGGTTTCCCATTTGTCCAATTCTTTGGATGCGAAAGTTTCGGCTGTTATATGGGATTTTTGGATGGCGTTTTTAATGTCTTGGTTGACTTTGCTGAAATCGTGTGGCGGGGAGACTACAACTGCTGTGGTTCCGGTATTTGTTAGTGACTGGGAAATTAGAAAGTTACCTAATAGGGGAATGATGACTACTAAAATTACGATCGTCCAAATCATCGGTGTCACAGTTTTGATAAACTGACCGATAACTCTGAGACGTTCTGTTTTCTCTGAATAGCTAATTTCTTCCTTGTCTTGACTCATGGCGGTTTCTCAACTGATGAGAGTTTGGCTAGTTTCGATTATAGGCGATCGTACCTGCGATCGTGTTACGGGCGTGTGGCCTGAGATTCTGGAAAGGTTGGAGAAAAGTGCGCCCTTTCATCCCTGACTGTATAATAGTCATAGCCTGAGTTATAGCTCAGGTACTGACTTCCCCAAAAGTATAAAAAAAGATGGTTCAGAAAATAGCTCTATTTAATCACAAGGGCGGCGTTAGCAAAACAACCACTACATTTAATCTAGGATGGATGTTAGCCACCAAGGGAAAAAAAGTAATCTTAGTGGATGCAGATCCGCAATGCAACCTCACAGGTATGGTTTTGGGGTCTTCAACTAAGGAAGAGCTAGAGGAAGTCTATAAAAAAGAACAGAATATTAAATCAGGCTTAGCACCTGCATTTGAATCAAGACCTAAGCTAATTGAGGCTGTAGATTGTTTACCAGTGGAGGCCTGCGAGGGTCTGTTTTTGTTGCCTGGTCATGTGGGATTTGCTGAATATGAGGTAACATTAGGAATTGCACAAGAGCTAAGTGGTTCAATTCAAGCACTTCAAAACTTACCTGGTTCAATTTCATATCTTTTGCAAAAAACAGCAGATAAATTTGAGGCAGATTATATTTTGATTGATATGAGTCCAAGTTTAAGCTCAATCAATCAGAATCTACTGATGACCAGTGATTTTTTTATACTTCCTACCAGTCCTGACTTTTTTTCAGTAATGGCGATTGATTCTTTGGCAACAATTTTGCCAAAATGGTATGCTTGGGCTCAAAAAGCTTCTGAAATGAGGATTTTGCAAGATGCTGCCTATCCATTTCCAAAAGTTACACCGCGCTTTCTTGGGACTGTAGTTCAAAATTATCGAATAATACGTCAAGAACCCGCTGCTGCTTTTCAGAAGTGGATCAATGCCATTGAAGAAGCTGTTTCTACTAGATTAGTACCATCTTTGCAAATAAATAATATGCTACTAAATAATCAGATGTACAATTCTCAAGGAATTGGCAGTGATTTCTGCCTTGCAAAAATTTCTGACTTTAACAGCCTTATTGCTAAGTCTCAAGAGCATCAAACACCAGTTTTTGCCCTCACCTCTGAGCAAATAGAACAGAGTGGTATAGTTTTAACAGATGCTCTAAAAGCACAAAAACCCTTCAGAGAAGCTTTTTCCAAACTAGCAGACAGAGTTATTGGGTTAACGTGCCATGCAGTCAGCAATTGATCTATTTCGCATCAGTATTACCCGCGTTCGCGATTTAATTGCTGTGCATAATTCTCTAAAAGCTCAAGCTAGTAGTGTTCTCGATCTTTCAGATATGCTCAGAGCTGCACTTGTTCTAGCGGTTAGCGCTTTGGACTATTATATTCACGAAGTTGTTAGGATAGGAATGTTAGAAATTCACCGAGGCCAACGTCCTGAACCTCCAGCATTTTCGCGGTTTCAAATTTCACTGGGTAACGCTCGCGCTGGTATAAACGCAGGACAAAATATTGATTCCTGGCTAGAAGATGAAATTCGGCAACGCCACAGCTACAAAAGTTTTCAACAACCAGAAGCTATAGCTGATGCTATCCGGCTGATTAGCGATAAAAAGTTGTGGGAAGAAGTCTCTACTAACATGGGTAGCCCTGCTAGAAGTATAAAACAACAGCTAAGTCTGATTGTCGATCGCCGAAATAAAATTGCACATGAAGCCGATATAGATCCTACATTATCAATAGGCAATCGCTGGCCTATTGATGAACTATTAGTTAATGAAGCGGTTGATTTTATTGAGCAAGTTGTTGAGAGCATACACAACATTTTGTAACCCGCGACGATTAATTAAAAAAGCGATCGCACTCTTCATCCGCGTTAATCTGCGTTAATCTGCCTGCATCAGCGGTTCATAAAAAAATAAAAGAGCGTGAAGCGAAGCTATCCCGAAGGGAATCGCCCTTTAACCCTCCCTCAAACTCGATCGTCCTTATCTGATTATCTTTTAACCTGCTTTACTTAACACAACCAGAATGTACTGGTCAAGACTAACTCCTTCCCTTTCCGCTTTTTCTGCTAAACTCAAATGTAGAGATTTAGGAATTTGCAACGATAAATTTCCGCTATACTCAATTTCCGTTGTAGGTAAAGGAATCTCATCTTCACACTCATAAGCTGTTTCTATCCATAATTCCCTAGCTTCCTGAATATTCTCCATCGCTTCCGATAAAGTTTCACCCTGAGACATACAGCCAGGAAGGTCTTTGATTATAGCTGTATAACCTTCGGATTCTGGATAAAAACTGATAGGATATTTAAGACTCAAGTAATAGTCTAGAGATTTAAGCTTGACTTTCATCTTCTGATTCATTGCTCCATTCCTCCAGTTTTAATAGCACAACAATTTGCTTGACGTATACTCCTTTTACCTTCTTCCCACCTTTTTTAGAAACTGTAATTTTTAATCCATCAGCATTTCGGAAAGTATGGTGACTTCCTTTCGATCGCTTTTCTTCAAATCCAAAAGCTGTTAGAATATAGCACACATCGTCAAAGCGCACTTCTGGTGGATTTGCTAAAAATTGTTCTACCAGTTTTCCTAACTTGCCCAGGAAGTTTTACAGATGCTTGTACTATTCTAATAAATAAGGGCGGGCATTGCCCACCCTCGCTATGAATCAGGTGTAATTCAAAAATTAAACCTTCGCTTCATTCTTCACCAAATTACCCCAACCCAAATCCTTCAGCGAATTATTCCGGCGCAACGGACGAGTCACCAACTCCAAAATATCCCGCGCATTACCAAAGCCGTGAATCTGAGCAAAAGTAAACTCAACTGACCACTTAGTATTAATTCCCCGCGCTTCCAAAGGATTAGCGTGAGCCATACCAGTAATCACCAAGTCAATATTCTGCTCGTAAATCCGCTGCAACTGATTGTAATTGTCTGGTTTCTCCACAATCCGAGGAGTAGGAACTCCCATCTCGTGACAAGTCTTTTCTAACAAAGCCAACTCGGCCGCCTGATAGCGCTTGTCCATGTAAGGAATGCCGATTTCCGGGCAAGTCATGCCGCAGCGAATCAAGAAACGTGCTAAAGAAATCTCTAGCAAATTGTCGCCCATAAAGAAGACAGATTTGCCGCGAATTATTTGCAGGTAATCTTCCAAACCTGCCCAGATTTGCGCTTCCCGTTCGTCCAAACCTTTTGGTTCAATTCCCAACACTGAGCAAATCTTTTCAATCCAAGCGCGAGTTCCGTCAGGGCCGATGGGGAACGGAGCACCAATTAATTTACACTTACGGCGGCGCATCAAAGTGCTCGCAGTACGCGACAAGAACGGATTCATGCCTGATACATAATAACCTTCTTCCAAGACTGGCAATTCAGTGTAGCGCTTGGAAGGAAGCCAACCGGAAACTTTGATTCCTTGCTTCTTCAATTCTAAGGTTAGCTGAGTAACAACCGGGTCGGGCAAAGAACCAAAAAGTACCAGCGGCGTGTGCTTGACATATTCCGATTCATCTGCTGCAACTTCCTCTTTTTTCTTGCCGAAATTCAGCAGTTGAGAGATAGCATTGCGTTCTTGTTTCTGAGATTCCATCACGGGCGCTTTCTCAGGGCATTTAGCAGCCATTGCTGCCAAAACGGTATCTTCCCCTTGAGTAAAAGCGTAATCCAAGCCGTTAGCGCGGGCTGTGACGATGGGAATGCCAATTTCTGCTTCGAGTTTCGGTGCTAACCCTTCCAAATCCATTTTGATGATTTCGGTGGTGCAAGTGCCGATCCAGACAATTACACTGGGGTTACGATCGCGCTTAATTTGCAAGCACAGCCGCTTCAACTCATCATAATCGTTTAACTGAGCGGAAATATCGCCTTCTTCCAACTCAGCCATCGCATAGCGAGGCTCAGCAAAAATCATCACGCCCATTGCGTTTTGCAAGAAATAGCCGCAAGTCTTGGTACCGATGACCAAGAAAAAACTATCTTCAATTTTTTGATAAAGCCAAGCTACGCAACTAATCGGACAAAAAGTGTGATAATTGCCTGTTTCGCATTCAAAGTTTAAAGCTTCCGGTTCATTAGTAGTAATAGCAGTCATATCTCAAATCTTCTCCATTTAAATTGTTTTTCGTCTCGAACAGGACTTGCGGCGGAGCGAGGAAACACCTGGATTTTGCGATCGTCTCGGTGCGATCGCCCAGGAGAGGAATAGGCTGTTTTTCCTCTCAAACGCGAACAGCCGCAGTGGCGATCAAACACCTGCGAAAGCGCGATCGCGACGCACAGCGAACAATAAATAGAAATACCTATTTTGGGGCTAATTCCTGTGAAAAATAGATGCAGCCCATTCACTATTTCCGCAGCAGCCGCAGCATCCAAAATTTGAGCTAAAAAATTCTGCGCGAGGGCATATAATCCCTCACAGCAGGGATTTAGTGTTCTTCAACTCGCTCGCGGGAAAAAGCCTTTTGGCAGTTGTGAGTTTGAGCTAATTAAAAATTAACAACTCGCAACTCACAACTCACAAATAGAGCGGAAAACTTCCAGACTAGAAGAGATGCGGGCGATCGCAACAACCTCACTTAAAATCAGATAAAAAGCCGGAAATTTCTTCATCTTCATCGTCGGAATCCAAATCGCCGAGATCTAGAGCATCTAAATCATCTTCATCTGGATCTCCGGTAGTTGCTTCCCCCAGATCGTCGAGTCCGAGATCGTCGAGGTCATCGTCATCAGATACAGAGAAATCGTCAATACCGTCATCGTCCAAGTCGCCCAGATCCATGTCTAGGTCATCTGAGGTCGCTGTCCCAAAAGGATCGGGTATTTCTTCGGCGACAAACTCTGCATCTTCTTCCCCAAACGGATCGGAAATCCCCGATTCAAGATCTCCAGAGGTCAAAGTCCCAAATTGTGAGGCTTCATCTTCCTCGTCATCGCCGAGGTCGAGACCGCCCAAAGCCGAGGCTTCATCTTCCTCGTCATCATCGCCGAGGCCGAGACCGCCCAAAGCCAAGGCTTCATCTTCCTCGTCATCATCGCCGAGGCCGAGACCGCCCAAAGCCAAGGCTTCATCTTCCTCGTCATCGTCCATATCAAAATCCGATACGGCGTCTTCCTCATCGTCGCCCATATCAAAGTCAGATACGGCGTCTTCCTCATCGTCGCCCATATCGAAGTCAGATACGGCGTCTTCCTCATCGTCTTCGAGACCGAGACCGTCCAAAGCCGAGGCTTCTTCCTCGTCATCGTCCATGTCGAAGTCGGAGACCGCTTCTTCCTCGTCATCGTCCATGTCGAAGTCGGAGACCGCTTCTTCCTCATCGTCGTCCATATCGAAGTCGGAGACCGCTTCTTCCTCGTCATCGCCCAGGTCGAAGTCAGATACGGCATCTTCCTCGTCATCGCCCAGGTCGAAATCAGAGACTGCTTCTTCCTCAAACTCATCGAAGGATTCGTCGTCGGAACTCAGTGCTGACGCAGCAGCAGCCAGACCGGCCGCTCCGGCGACTCCGGCGACTACTCCGGCTGCTGCTAAGGCCGCACCGCCCAATTTATTAGATTTGGCATCAGCGGGTGCAGCAGTTGCAGTTTGAGCGGCTGCGGGTGCAGCAGTTGCAGTTTGAGGGACTGCGGGTGCAGCAGTTGCCTTTTGAGCGGCTGCGGGTGCAGCAGTTGCAGTTTGAGCGGCTGCGGGTGCAGTAGTTGCAGTTTGAGCGGCTGCGGGTGTTGGAGATGTGCCGATCGTCTGCGGCACGATATTTGAGGGCATACCCAGCGCGATGTCAGGGTCAAAATTTAGCCCCAACACTTCGATCAGGCTGTCTGCATCCGGCTTGAGTTTTGAGAAGGGCAGCATTAATTGCTGGAGTTCCGGCTCCAGGGCAGCCGCAATTCCCAGGATGAGGTAAGAAACAGGCCTTTTCCCGCCGTCGGGTGTGGCGACCGTGTTGTCAGCCGTCATGTGCAGGAGCAGCCAAGCCCGATTTACCTGGTAGTAGTCCAACCACTTCTGTTTGAGAGCAACTGAAAAAGTATCAAAAAAAGCCATAACCTCTTTATCCTCATCCTGATCGCTAGACCTATTAAACCATCATCAGGTCTAGCTCATCTTCCTCCTTCTTGACCACCGGTTGCACTGGATTTAGATAAAAATCTGAAAGTAAGGCGAATAATTCGCGATCGGGCGTGTCGTTGGGCACTACTCCTTCGGGCATTGCCAAAATCTGGTCAGCGATGTTGAGGTAGTAATCGCAGACGTAGTTGAGGGAAGGATCGCTTTCGGCCATCTCAAACAATGTTTTGCCTTTGACGCGAGAAACTCGGATGTCTTCAATCAGGGGCAGCACTTCCAGCACCGGCATGGGTACAGAGTCAATGTACTTGTCGATCAAGTCGCGCTTTGAGGTGCGGTTGCCAATTAAACCGGCGAGTCGCAACGGGTGAGTGCGGGCTTTTTCGCGGACTGAGGCGGCGATGCGGTTGGCCGCAAATAAAGCGTCGAACCCGTTGTCGGTAACAATCATGCAGTAATCGGCGTAGTTCAAGGGGGCTGCAAAACCGCCGCACACTACGTCACCGAGCACGTCGAACAGGATGATGTCGTATTCGTCGAAGGCATTGAGTTCTTTGAGCAGTTTGACGGTTTCGCCGACTACATAGCCGCCGCAGCCAGCTCCTGCGGGAGGGCCGCCTGCTTCTACGCAGTCAACGCCGCCGTAGCCTTTGTATATGACATCTTCTGGCCAAACGTCTTCGTAGTGATAGTCCTTTTGCTGAAGGGTGTCAATAATTGTGGGGATCAAGAAGCCAGTGAGGGTAAATGTGCTGTCGTGCTTTGGATCGCAACCGATTTGCAAAACTTTTTTGCCGCGCTTGGCTAGGGCAACGGAGATGTTGCAGCTTGTTGTCGATTTACCAATTCCACCTTTTCCGTAAACTGCTAGTTTCACTCTTGGTTCTCCTATAGGTTTCTATCAAAACGATGAGGGCTGGGGTTTCATGCTTTTTTTCGATCGCCCAATTGCAATAGCCCAATTGCAATAGCCCAATTGCAATGCCTTTACTGTCAGTCGATTGGAGATTTCAGATTTGAGATTAAAGAATCGACTCCACAGATGAATCTGGGGCTTCTCCCTAACTAAAATTTTCGATCTCGACGACTTTTGTTTGGGGCTTGTATCCGTCTTTGGGTTAGGCCAATTTTGGACTCGGCCCTTAGTCACCTCGTTGAAAGCATTATTAGCTAACTTGCGATGAAAAGAAAGGGGGCGTCTAAATGAAAATGCTAGTAAATTTGTTTATTTTGCATCTTTGGGAATCTTAACTGGTTTTTGGATTTAAAAATCTATTTTTAGATTTTTTTTAGATTCTTAATTAATTTTAGGATACTTTTTTAATATAAAGAGGTACAAAAATAAAACAAAAATTAACTTGTCAAACAATCTGGGCTTTTGGCTTTGGGGCTAGGATGCAGGCAGTTGATGGCTTGTGCGGCTAACTTGAACGGGCACAAAGGCGCTAGTGGATGAGGCAAAGGAGATAGTGAGTTGGGCCCATTTGGGTCAGGGGAGGGCAAAGTGATGTTAGCTTTCGGCTGTGGCGGGTGATTTTGCTGGGGTTTTGAGTGTTGTGTAAAAAATTGTGAATTTTTAGGAATTGGCGGGTGAGGGGGAGATTGGGGGAGCGGGAGAGTTGGAGAGTTGGAGATTGGGAGAATATTATTTTTTCCCAATGACTACTGATACGAGTTAAAAAAAAGAATGCAACTGTAGGCCCGCGCTCCAAACCACGAGCTTCCTCAGTGATTTCCAATTCTTCAATCTAAAATCTAAAATCGAAAATCGAAAATCGCATGACTGCTGACTAATGACAACTGACGATCGGAATCTCGATCGCAAATTCAGTGCCCCCTCCAGGTTCCGAAACGCAGTCGAGCCGCCCCCCGTGCTGTTCGACAACTAAATGGTAAGAAATCGACAGTCCCAACCCAGTGCCCTTGCCGACTGGTTTGGTAGTAAAAAACGGGTCAAATAATTGGTGGCGAATCTCATCCGGTATGCCCCGCCCGTTGTCGGAAATGCGGATCGCGACAAAATCGCCACCAACAACTTCAGTACGAATTGTAATAGTGGGAACAGTCAATGGAGAACTAGGATTTGACGGGGGTGAATTTTTCGCATTTCTCGTCGCCCATTCCCCTTGCTGGATTTCTTCATCCAAAGCGTCAATAGCATTGCCGATAATATTCATGAACACCTGATTGATCTGACCGGCACAGCACTCGATGTGGGGCAAATTGCCATATTCTTTAATAATGTGAATAGTTGGATGTCCGCCGTGAGCTTTGAGCCGGTGCTGCAAAATCAACAAAGTGGTTTCGAGTCCCTCGTGAATGTCAACGAATTTGATGTTAGATTGATCCGATCGCGAAAAATTACGCATCGACACAACTATTTGGCGGATGCGCTCGGTTCCTACTTGCATAGAAGACACTAGCTTAGATAAGTCTTCTACCAAAAAATCGATTTCCATCTCTGCTGCTGCTTCCCGAATTTCCGAGACTGGTTCGGGATAGTGCTGCTGGTAAAGTTCCAAAAGTTGGATCAATTCTTTGATGTAGTGGCTGGCGTGGGAAAGGTTGCCGTAGATAAAATTAACAGGATTGTTAATTTCGTGAGCGATACCGGCAATCATTTGTCCCAAAGAAGACATTTTTTCTGTTTGCACTAATTGAGTTTGAGTTTGCTGCAACTTTCGCACAGTTTGCTCTAATTGCTGCGCTTGATTTTTCAAGCAAGTTTGCTTTCGCCGCAGCACTTCTTCGACTCGCTGGCGCTTGAGAATATCCCGTCTCAACAATTCATTGGATTCTAAAAGTTGAGCGGTGCGTTCTTCAACTTGTTTTTTTAAGTCGTCGTGAGCTTGGCGCAGGGCTTCTTGGGCCCGCTGCCGCTCTAAAATTTCTTGCTGCAAAAGTTCGTTGGCTTTCTGCAATTGGGTGGCTCGATCGTCCACTGCTTGTTGCAACAGCTCGATCGTCCCATACATTTCAGATTGGTTAAAAACTTGCGGCAAACTTGTCTGAGAAACAACACCCAAAAGTTCTCCCTGGCTGCCAACTACTACCAAACGGCGGACGCAGTGGCGCTGCATGGACTGGTGCACACTCCAGAGGGAATCGGCGGGAGATATGCAAAATAAAGGCGCACTCATGGCCCTTGCTGCTGGGATTTCCGAGAGGTTTAATTCGAGGGCGTGAAACTGCACGATGTCGCGCTCGGTGACAATGCCGATCGGAATTTGGTAATTTTGTGTTGGTGCGATCGCCCGATCGGGATGCTGAGTTTGCTCTTTGACAATGACGACGGAACTAACTCGATGCTTAACCATGAGCTGGGCTAAATCGAGGGCTGAGGCAGTTTTTGGGGCAGAAATCACTTGCTGCGTCATGACATCTGCTGCACAGCGCAAATTGGTTAGCAAGTTAATCGGTTGCAGGGCTTCGTGAATGGCTTCGCGGGTGATGATGCCCAGAAGTCGCGAGTCCTCGTCCACTACGGGCAAATGCCGGATGGAGTGCTGGCGCAACGTGAACATAGCGGTGAAAATATCTTGAGACTCGGATTGTTTGAGGGTAATGGGCGATCGAGTCATTACATCCGCAATTGTCAGTCCGACTGTACAAGCTGCGACGGTAGTTAGCTTGACGATATCCCGTTCTGTAAAAATGCCGATGGGCCGATTATCTTCGACGATTAAGACGCAACTGCGCTTGGCTGCGCTAGCAACAGCGTTTGGTTTTTCGCCACAAAGGTGACAGGAGACACGCATCGGGTTCATGAGAGCCAACACTTGGGCGATCGGGGTTTCTGGAGCCACGGTGAGGGGGTGGCGGTCGATCGCCCGATCTAAAGGTGACGAGTAGAGCGGCCGGCTGTTGGGGCGTCCAGCAGGTTCTGATGATTTAATTACCGACAACTGCGGGGCTGAATCTCGGAAATGTTGTAATTGTTCTTCTTGTAGCATGATTATTAATTTTAGTTAATGAATTGTTACAATTTTGGAGACTTGGGTTGGCAGACTTAGCATTAATTAAGCCGGTGACAGATGCTCGATCGCCTAAAATTCTGATTGCTAGAACACCCTTATTTAATTTTTATTTTTTAAATCCTATGTCGTGGACGCCATTAAGTCATCGAATTCATCACTTGCCGCTGATCCTTGCGGGCCCGATTTTGCGCCGGACTGAAAGTCGGGCCGTGACAGTTTGGCTGGCTCTGAAAGCACCCCGCCAAGTCGAACTCAAGGTTTATTCGACAGAGGGCGGAACCGGCGAAATTGTCGATCGGCCCTTGCTGCAAGGTGCGAACTCTACCGTGCAGATCGGCAAATACCTGCACGTAGTCGCGGTGACTGCTAAACCAATTAACAGCAATGTCTTGACATCTGGGCAAATTTATGCTTATGACATCGAGTTTGCTGCGAGTCGCGAGTCGCCGTCGGCGGGTGCAGTCCCAGAAAATGAGAAAGAAAATCTCATTTCTTGCCTGTGGCCTGCCGCCCCTGATTTATCGGCTTTGGGGCCGGAGACGATTAGTTATTTCGCTCACCAGTTGCCCACTTTTGCCCTGCCGCCGAACGATTTAAACTATTTGCGTATCGTTCACGGTTCTTGTCGCAAGCCGCACGGAGACGGCAGAGATGCGCTGCCAATCTTGGATAATTCGATCGAACAGTTTGCAGGAACGGCAAATAGCAGGCCCCACCAACTGTTTTTAACGGGCGACCAAATTTACGGCGACGACGTTGCCGATGCCATGCTGTGGGCCTTGACTGACGCTGGCGATACACTGTTGGGCTGGGAAGAAAGTCTACCCCTGATGGATGATGCCCAAATAAAAAAGAATTTGTGTATCAGTATACCTAAAAATTCGGAAAACGAAAATGCAGTTAGCCCAGAGAGGGAAATTTTTAGAGAGTCGCCAATTCAGAAACCGTCTGATGCTGAGTATCAGTCCAAAAAACCAATTGAGTTACAGCCTGGGACTCGCAGCGATATTGCCAGAGATTTTGGCGGCTTTACGGCGATGTTGGTGAATCAATCGGACAAGTCTAAAAGTCACTTGTTCAGTTTGGGCGAATATTGCGCGATGTATTTGTTAGTTTGGTCGCCGGTACTCTGGTGCACGAGTTTTCCGAAGGGTAAGGATATTTGTCCAAATTCTAAGCAGGCAAAAGTCTGGGATAGAGAAGTTGTTGAACTTGACGGTTTTGCTCGCAATTTGTGGAGAGTGAGGAGGGCGCTAGCGAATATTCCTACTTATATGATTTGCGATGACCATGATGTTAGCGACGATTTTTATTTGAATCGAGAGTGGTGTTACCGGGTGCTGGGAAAGCCGCTGGGCCGGCGGGTGGTGCAGAATGCTTTGCTGGCTTACGCTGTGTTTCAGGCTTGGGGAAATACGCCCGCACAGTTCGATCGCGAAAAACCGGGAGATAAATTATTCAAGGCTGCTGAAAAATGGTCTGCTTCGGCGGGGACTGATGTTTCTGCTTGGGAGGAGGCGGCTTCGTATTTGGGAATTCCCGGGCTCGACCCGAAAACTCATTTGCCTAAGTTGAAATTAGATGAAGATGTTTTTATTTTGGATCGGGATGGCGAGGGTGTAAGTGAGGTTTTGAATTGGCATTTTACTGTGAGAAGTTTTAAGCACGAGGTGATTGTGCTGGATACGCGGAATTGGCGGGGGTATCCGGTGGAAAGCCCGATCGATCCACCGATGCTTTTGACTCACAAAGGTTTTGAGGAGCAAATTCAGCGGCCTTTGAGGGAGACTGATTTGCTGAATAAAACTGGGGAGTTTGAAATTGAGGCGACTCTGGTGGTTGTGCCGACAAATTTGGTGGGTTTGTGGATTATTGATGCGGTGCAAAAGTGGGATGTGGCACAGGGGAAGGTTTTTAATAGTGATGCGGGGGATGCTTGGAATTTTCATGAGTTAGCTTTTGTAAAGCTGTTGTCGGAGTTTTTTAAGCAGCGCGATCGGGTGATTGTGTTGACGGGGGATATTCACTATGCTGCTGCTGTGCGACTGAGTTATTGGTCTGATTGTCATTTTGGCGATTCTCGATCGAATATTGAGCCTTTGACGAGGGAGAATTATCGGTCAAATTGTCAATATTCTGTGTTGGCACAGTTAACTGCTAGTGCTTTTATTAATGAGGAGTGGAAAACGCATTTAGTTCATACTAAGATTAAGTCGCTGTTGCCTGAGCGATCGCACGAATGTTTGGGATGGAATGACCCGCTGGAATTAATGAAAATTTCGAGGGGTGGCAGAAAGAAAGCTATCGCTGCTGTCAGGAATCGACAATCTATGCCTGATTGGGGCTATCGGATTGACTGGATTAAACGGCAAAGAGCTCGGGTATTTTTGCTGCTAGAAAAGGGAACTGCGTCAGATAGATCGCATAAAAATAAACAATTGCCCTTCCTGCATAGGTTGTGGAATTTTATATCGCTGTTGTGGCGCAATCGCTGGCTGCAAGAGGGTGATGAGATTGTGGGATATAGTAATATTGCGATCGTCAGTTTTCAGTGGCCTGCTGATGGTGATGGGGAGAAAGCGGTGATCCAAAATGTTTATTGGCGACCGCTTTGGGAGCCGAATAGTGTGGTTTACAGTCAATATTTTGTGCCACTGGGATTGGATGAGGATGATTAGATTCACGATTTCTTGAAGAAGTCGGGGATTTCGATACGGGTACAATATTGTGATCAGTTTGTGGCAGTATCCGCCGGGGGGAAACCCCAGTCTCATAGCTAAAGTCGATTGGAACTGAGATGTTTCACCATTCTCAAGAACAGGCAAGATGCCTGTTCCACAACAGATGAATTTTATTGTGGAACAGGCCGAAAAGCCTGTTCATAAAAAAGTAATGGAGAATGGTGCAATATCTCAGTTGGAACTGAGATGTTTCACCATTCTCAAGAACAGGCAAGATGCCTGTTCCACAAAGAATAAGTTTTCTTGTGGGGAGTCGCAGAATTTCCATAGCCAGCCGACTTGCTCAATCAGTTAAAAGCCAGACGCAAAAAGTCGAGGGCGGACTTGGCAGATATGGAAGTTGTTTGGGACATATTAGAAAACCATCAGCACCAAAGTTGAGCGGAAAACTAACCTTCTTGCTGTGCAATGAGCGTGAAACCCTTGATGGATATACTATAAATTAGGAAGCCCGTGACGAGATTTGAACTCGTGACTTCCTCCTTACCAAGGAGGTACTCTACCACTGAGTTACACGGGCATAAAAAATTAAGAACCTCCAATTAAAAAATTAATTTTTAATTCTTAAATTTTAACTTCTTATTAAATTGAGGTGGGCCGAGCTAGATTTGAACTAGCGTAGGCGTAGCCAGCGGATTTACAGTCCGCCCCCATTAACCGCTCGGGCATCGACCCATTTCCATCACAGTTATATATCCTAGCACCAGAATCTTTATTTGCAACATTATATTTAAAACTCTAATCATTAAGTTGAGAACACATAAGTGAGTTAGCGGCAGACGGGAAAATTGAACACTGTTTAAGGTGCAATACGCTTGGGCCCGAGCCCGATCCCCCCTAGCCTAGGGCGGGCACGGGGGCACCGCCCCTACGAAGGGGGGGACCAGAACTTACTCTTGCGTCTCCCAACAACCAGGGGGATGCTGCAAGGGATATCGCCCGGAATAAACAGTTTTAACCCAAGCGTATTGGTTTAAGGTGTGCATTCCTAAGTCTAGGCTGGGTGCCCGCCCGCAGCAGGGCTGTTTCATTCTCTTGTAGGGGCAGCAAAGAGTGGCTGCCCCCATGTCCCAAACGCCTGTGAACTCGTCTGTGGGGGGGTAGGCACGGGGAGTAGGGGTAGCACTACCCCTACAAAAGCCTGATTTTCCTGAGAATGAAACAGCACTGCCGCCCGGAGCACCCTAAGTCTAGACTAAGAGGTTGATTAACAGTCAGACTTTTTCTGACATTTGCTAACAATCACTTACATTTGCCTTCTGGTCTTCATGTCATATAGAATGAATTTAGCCACTCAGATGTAGGTGAAAAACCTTGGTAGTACGCAACCGCTATATAAATAAGTTGCCTCTACATTATCAAAGCAAATAATCAGATTGGCGTGGGGCTGTAAGCGATAACCAAGCTGAAGGCAAGAATATAAGTGCTTGTAGAAATTTCTACGGGCATCGGTTGATACGCCTTGGTTGAGATCTGATCTCAACTTATGTATTTGTTAGCAAATGTTAGCAAAAAAGTATCGGAAATCCCTAACTCACTAATTCCCCGGTTTCTTGCAGGGAGTGCAGCCGGCGATAAATGCCTTGTTGACTCAAGAGTTCGTCGTGACTGCCAACTTCGACGATTCTACCGCCGTCGAGTACGACGATCGCATCGGCTTCGCGAATTGTACTCAGTCTGTGGGCAATAATTATGGTGGTGCGCGTACCGAGAATATTTCGCATGGCTATCTGGATCGATCGCTCCGACTCATAGTCCAAACTAGAAGTAGCCTCATCAAAAATTAACACATCCGGCTCCACCAACAGCGCCCTGGCAATCCCCAATCGCTGCCGCTGACCGCCGGACAAGCGCATTCCTCGCTCCCCGACCACGGTATAATAACCTTGGGGCAACAGCCGCACAAAATCGTCTACTTTGGCAATGCGACAAGCATCCTCAACTTGCTCGAAAGTTGCATTTCTGTTTCCGTATGTCAAATTTTCCAGCAAAGTACCGTTAAAAACGTCTACTTCTTGGTGGACAATGGCTAAACGCTGGCGGTAGCGAGTCACGTCTAAGCTGCAAATGTCTTCGCCGTCGATCAGAATGCGGCCGGAGTTTGGTTCAAAGTAGCGAAACAGAAGTTTAACTAAAGTCGATTTCCCGGAACCCGATCGCCCGACTAATGCTACAGTGTGACGGGGATAAATCAATAAATTCACATCTTGCAAAACGGGTTTTTGACTGTCGTACCCGAATGTCAAACCGCTGATCTCAACTTTGCCGGTAAATTTATAAGGTGGCTGTGCCGATCGAGCATTTTCTGCTAAATTAACCACATCAACACCGTCTGGCGTTTGCATAAACTCGTGGAACCGGATCATTGAAGAATAACGCCGCGCCAATAATTCGGCGATAATGCTAATCGGACGCAGTTGGGAATATGCCATGCTTGCCAACGTGTAAAGGGTAACAAAATATCCGAGGGAAATTTTGCCTCCTACCGTTTCTGCTAGGCTAAAACCGAGAACTGAAAACAAACACAACTGGACGATCGTCTGCTGGTATGTCCCCAGGGTGACGTATCCTTTGTGAATGCGGTGGATCACGACTTTTAATTCGCGATCGAGTCTGGTGGTTTGCCTTTTGAGTTCATCGCTTTCTGTCGCAAAAGCTTTGACTGTTTTGATGTTGGTGATAATTTCCGAGTTGCGGCTTTCGGTATCTTCGATGTATTCATCGAGAATTTCTTCCCGCGCAGTCACCTGTTGCAGGCCTTTGAGGGTGAAACTGAGGATAAATAGGAATGAAACCACAATTAATAAGCCAATCCGCCACTCAATTAAGCAGATAACGGCAAAAATGCCGATTAAGCGGACGACTTCGGGGATGAAGTCGCCGGCAATTTCTGGGTAAGTCCAAGTATGGTTGGCGATGCCTTTGGCGATGCGGCTGGCAATCCGTCCGGCGTTGTTTTCGTCGTAGAATTCTAGGGGTAAGGTGAGGATTTTGCCGATCGCACTTCTCATTCGATCGCGCCTTGCCCTCAATGGTATCACCCAGTGGAACCAACTTCCCACCCAAGGCTGTACCGGTGCTTTGGCGACTGTTACCAGAAAAATTATGCCCAGCAAGACGGATAGCGATAATATTTTGTTGGGTGACTGCTGGGTAACAGAGGCGATCGCTGTTATGAGTTTTTGCGTTACTGTATCTGTAGCTTTACCCGACAATACGTTTAATATTTGACCGATCGCGTAAGGAACAAGCAAATCGGCTAGTGCCAAAACGCTGGATGCGCCTATGCTGTAAACTGAGATTTTCCAGTACCGACTGTAGTATTGGAAAATGTCCTGAAAGCTTGCCATAAATTTGTGTTGAGATACAACCCTTGCAAACACTTGCATTTAAAACTGCGCTCTCGGCGCGCCGTGTTTACAAGTGTACTACAAAAGTAGTTGATCGGGGATTCATCTCGGCTCATGCTAGCGACTCGCCCGATCGGGTGATTTATGGCAATCATTCGATCGTCAGCAATCGATCCGCATTCCTGGGCAATAAATTCAAGACTAAGGGCAAAAAAATGCAAAAGACAGAATTTTTCTTAAATTCTGCCTTCTGAGCAATGCCTTATAAGTTTTACGTTGGAGTAGTCTGTTAGCTGAAGGTGTAGGCTGATTGCAATGCCCACCAGATCAAGAAGCCGATTCCGCCGGCAATGACAATCGCCGAAATGGCGATCGCTATAGGACTGTCAGCTCCCTTGAACTTCATGATTCCGCGATTTAAATCTGACATGACAGTGTTCTCCCACAATTCCAGCTTGATTGTAGCTTTGTAGTTAGCCGATGGCGGTCAATTTTCACGGCAATTACTGATTTGGTTAATGATCTGGCTGCTGAAATTGCAGGTGGGGAGTGGGTTTGGGGGGGGTTTACTGGGTTTGTGAAAAAAACTTACTAAAAAGACTTGACAAATTTAGAGAATTGAGACAATATTATTAATACCGCAGGAAATGCGGGTGTAGCTCAGTGGTAGAGCGTCACCTTGCCAAGGTGAATGTCGCGCGTTCGAATCGCGTCACCCGCTTTAGAAGATAAAAAAATCAAGGAAACCGGAAAGTAGATCAAGAAAGTTTTCGGTATCCTCCTAATGAAGGATGGTTGAAAATACCTAAGTTAGTGGTAAGATTGAATGCAGAACTTGTAAGTCAAAATTGCCGATCGGGCGATATCTCGAAACAGGCAGTTGAAAGCCTCGCTTTGGCGGAATTGACAAGTTTGATTAAGTGGATATGTTAACGATTATTTTTGCAAAAACGCTTTTTTTATCCGATCGCTAGTGCCATCTCAAAAAGCTCCAAAGATTGACTTAAACGATGAGTACCCCTGTCCTTGCCGACGGCGGGGTCGTCTAGTTCCCATAACGTTGACAGAAGCCTTTGGCTGCAACCGCTGTCAACAAATATTTGTATTGGACGAAAGTGGAGACGTGATCGAGCAACTATCAACGAACTATCCTTACAAGCAGGCTTGGCGGTGGACGGGCCACCAGTGGAACAGAGCGCATCCGGGTTTGAAGGCCCATTACTTGCCACTGGCTTTGGGTATGATATTGGTGCCGCTAGTGATTTGGTTGCCCTTGGCGCTACACTCGCCGGGCCCAAATATTATTCTGTGGGCAATGGTCGCGGTGCTGCTAGCAATGCTGCCGGCGCTGATGGTATGGCTCGCTTACAGGCGTTAGCTAGATGATAATAGAGGATTTTACCCATTCATCAGATGCCGCAAATGTCGCGCGTCGCGCTTATCAAGCTTCTTTGGAGTTGGCTACGACAAAGAGTGCCGATCGCGCTGCAGCTTTGCAGGCGATGGCGGGCTCGCTGAAACGGCGGCAAAATGATATTTTAGAAGCAAATACTCTGGATCTAGAAGCGAGTCGGGACATGGCGATTCCCGAGTTGATTGTGGAGTGGCTGAAGCTGACGCCGGAACGGATCAAGACAACTGTGCAAATTCTGCAACGGTTGGGGGAAATGCCAGATCCGATCGGTAGGGTGATCAATGCTTCTTATCAGGTCGATCGGTGTCAGGTTTACTGTCAGTCGCTACCACTGGGGGCGATCGCTCTAATTTACGAGGCCTTTCCAGAGTTGGGGGCGATCGCCGCGGGTTTGTCTCTCAAAAGCGCTAACAGTTTGATTCTTAAAGGCGGCAGCGAAAGCTGGCACACTAATACAGTAATTGGGGAAGCTTTGGTGTCGGCGATCGATGAGGTAGGTTTGCCATCGGGATGTTTGCAGATACTGCCGCCGGATCGGGGCGCTTCGATCCGAGAATTGGTCACTCAAGACCAATATCTCAATTTAATTATTCCCTACGGTAGACCAAGTTTGGTGCAGCAGGTGGTAAGGCTGTGCACAGCACCAGTTTTGAGGTCGGCAATGGGAAATTGTTACCTTTATTGGTCGCCGACTGGTAGTTTGGAGATGGCAAGGTGGATGATTTTGGACAGCCATCAAAGCGTGCCCGATCCTGTTAATGCGATCGAGAAAGTGCTGATCGATCGCAACCAAAAGCCTTCTTCCTTAGTCAGGCTGTGGAACAGTTTAAAAGAAAAAGGCTTTCAAATTAGCGGCGATGCGGATCTTGTTGCAGATTTCCCAGAGTTGAAGCTGGCGGAACAATACGAGTGGACTCAACCGTATTTAAACAAAACCATAGCGTTTAAAGTTGTCGATAGTTTAGAGATTGCGATCGGCTGGATCAACCGCTACAGCAGTGGTCACGCTGACTGCATTGCCACTGAATCTTACTTAGAAAGTCGCCAATTTGCTCTGGATGTTAACAGCGCCTCAACTTTTATTAATGCCTCACCTCGGTTTTGGCGCTATCAAAATCGGGGAGATGCGATATTTTTGGGAATGTCCAACCAAAAAGGTTATCGCCGGGGATTGATCGGGTTAGATACGCTGACGACAATTAAAGAAATTGTTCAGGGAAACGGACTTTTTTAATTTTATAGGTTATTTAGAATTGGTTATTGGGATTAAACCAAAGTGAAAAGTGGGAGACTATTATCGATGCGTAAGCCTTTAATAGTTGTTCCAAAAATCTTTTTATAGGATACAATAATATCTTGGTAGAACAATCAGGCCGCCTCGATCTAAAGCAATTTGATCGCAAGCTCCCGGATAGCTGCAGTGGAGACAGATAAAATCTCCGCCTCCTGACAACAATAAGCCGCCGGATTTATGTGTGGGTTCAATCTAAAATCGGGTACGGAATCTAATTAAATTTAGAAACTTATTAAGTCACCTCAAAATCCTCTTAGCGATCACATGAAATCCGAAAAATCAGTCAATACTCTAGACAAGACGGCAACGCCGACTTTAGGCAAAGAAACGCTAATTCACCACTCGGTATATGTTAAAAAATTGCGTCCGCTGCTGCCATCAGAGGCCTTTGAAGCGAATTCCAGCAAGTTAGGGATACTTCTGATAAATATCGGGATATTATTGTTAGGATGGGGAATTGCTGATAATCTCGATCGCTGGCCTGTCTACCTTTTATGGCTTTACTTACCTTTAGCCGTCATGATGGGTAATAGTATCATAGTTTTGCTATTTAGCTCCCACGATTTGATGCACGGCAGCGTTCAGAAAAAGTCTCGCCTGACTTATCCGATCGCCTTTTTGGGACTAAGTATGCTGTTTATGCCACCTACACAGTGGAAATCCCTGCACAACCTCGTACATCACAATAACACGAATTCTGTGGCAGATCCCGATCGCAACTATCTGTACCAGCAACCAGATACTTGGGGAAAATGGATTCAAAATCTGTTTGTACCCTCGGTGGAAGTCAATCCGGTGTGGTTAATTGTAGGGATGGCCGGTTCGTGGTTAGTGCATAATTTCCGCAATCTCACCTCGGTGCTCTTATTTAACGATAAATCTGTTGATTACGTACCGGCTGCCTTTACAGTTAGTCCTAAAGATAGATTGACAATCGCATTTGAATGTCTGGGAATTTTAGGCATTCATGCGAGCATTTTATTCTACCTAAATTTTCATCCGCTCAAAATCGCTCTTGCGTACTTTTTGCCGATCGCAATTGGTCATGCAGGGGCAATGTTTTACATCTATACCAATCATATGGGTTGCCGGATGACCGCCATTAATGACCCGCTGATCAACAGTGCTTCTGTGCGGGTTCCTAAAATATTTGACCTGCTGCACTTGAATTTCTCTTACCACACAGAGCATCATATTTTCCCCAGCATCAACTCAAACTATTATCCGATGGTGCAAGAGTTATTGCAAATTCACTATCCCGCTCGCATGAATTTAATCAATGCTGGCGACGCTTGGCGGTTGCTGGTGGAAACACCCCGGCATTATCAAGATGAAGTTACCTTCACTGATTCCTCTGGAACAATGTCTGTAAATTACTCGATCGCTGAAGACTACAAAAGCTGAGAATTCGCATGGCAGCCACATCTTGAACCATGCTTAAGAACAGGCTTTCCGGCCTGTTCCACAAACAATGAATTTTCTTTTGGGGAGTAGGGGTTGGGTGTCTCGCCAACCCCAAAAATACACTCCTACATACTGATGCTATTGAGTACCAACGAAGGCTTAAGAGCAATGTAAGGAATTACTCGTTTTTGATTGTTAGCATCAATTTTTTGTTCTGCCATATTCAAATTTTGCTGGAACTGTCTGGCCAAAAGTTCGATCGGGGTTCCCGCAAAAACTTCGTCGAAACTCATGCGGTAGAGTTCTCGGAAAGATTTATCGTAAAAACCTAAACGGTCATATCGATAAGCTGACAAAATAAACATAATTTTCAGTTGTTCAGCCGCTCGCTTGTACGGAGGAAGCAACCGTAAAATGTCCTTTTCCGTAATCACTTCGAGAGTCCCAGAAGCATTAATTTTGGGAATGTCCCGGTATGCTGCCAAGGGCATATTGGCGGCAAAACTCATGTATTCATACTGTGGAAAATTGACTGCTGAATGCTGCGGGCCGCAGGTAAAAATTATGGTTGTGACAATTTTAATTAATTGTTCAACTGTGTCGATTTTGCTGGGCATTCCTTTGACTTTACCGCCCTCATTCGAGGCTAATTCTTGGGCCCAAGTTTGCAGTTCCACGTCTTGGACGAGTGCATCATTTGTCGGGTAAAAGTGTTTGAGATAGCCGGAGACAAAGGTTTCGATCGCATTCCACAGCAGTAATCCATCATCTCGGTAAGGATAGTGAGGCAGTTGATTTGGATCGTCCATGCCCCGATTTTTCAGTTCGGTTGGGAAGGCAAATTGATCCAGACTCCAGTTACTGCAAGCCTCTCTAGCTATTTCCATTGTCTCTGGCAAGCTACCGCTTAGCAAGTCATCGACTGGCCCGCCCGGAGCGATCAAATAAGAACGCGCCAGCTCGTTGTTGACCAGCATAAACCGAAAGTGCGGTTTCAGCAGCAGGCTAAGGGGGTGATTTTTAGCCAACTGTCGGGCGGTGACGATCGCGATTGGTTCCATCACCAGATGAGTTCGACCTAAATGCGAACTCATTTCGTGGTGATTGGCATCTGCTACTTGCACGCAGAGTTTCGCAAACAGCCAATCCACAGGAGGATCGAACGGGGTGTAAAGATGGCTATTTGGGGTCGGATCTAGTTGAATGGCGATCGGCACCAGTTCACCGCGATCGCGGATTCCCGTCCACCGCCAAGCGAAAAAAGCTCGCGGTTTTGGCAAGAATTTTCTGCCTTTTTCATAGCTGCCGCCTCCAATTTTTGAAGGCGCGCGATAGTGTTGGTCGCTACCCGTATAATCGGCAATGTAAATGTTTTTTTGTTGCAACTCTTGGCCCAGATCGAATAATGGGTGAAAGCTGGAAATTTGTGCCAGTGTTTGCGCCCGAGGATCGCCGGCATCTAACAAACGAAGCACCATCGGATTTGCTCCAGACAGGCGCTGTTCTGCAAAAGAGCGATCGGTTTGGTAGATTTTGGCAACAGCAGGTAGCGGCAGCAGAGTAAAGAAATCTTCATAGTCTTGGAGGTCGTCGAGAGGATCGAGAAAACTTCTCGAATCGGCTGCCAGCATATTTCCGGGAAGTTCCGATGTTGCTAGTATCCGCTCTCCAATATACTTGCTCGAAAAGTTCTCGACTGGCGGCACATCTTTCAATAATGCCAAAGGCGATAAAGCGTCATTGTCAAACTGATAAGCTTGTTGCTGACGCTTCAAGGAATCTTTGCGCTGTTCTTGGTTCTGGTCGTCTTGAGGAAGAGAAGGTTTCATATTGTCTACCATTGTATAAATCAACTCTCTTTTTGTAGTAAAAGCTCGGAGATCATCACTACCGATCGAGGATGGAATTTAAAAAGTATTGTGCAGGCTCACGCTTGATATAGCTCTTATTCAGCGAGCAATAATCGTATTCCGGACTTTTTTAAACTCAGAAAAATTCCTCAAAAGAAGGCAAAACTTCTCGATCGCCCTAAATCAACGTAGAAAAGTTTCATTCTCAGGATAAGTAGCTCGCGCTCAAGAACCCCGACTTCTTTGAGATGTCGGGGTTTGGGGTGTTCGGTTTTTTGAGCTGGGTCTGCTGATTAGCGGTTAGGCACGAACCATTAAATATTGACCGTTGCCGTTATATTCGCCGTCACAACTCGCGAAATTAGCCACAAACCAAATTAAGTAAAACCGCCAGATGCGGCGAAATTTGGCATAGTCGATGCCGTAGTCGAAATCTTTGACTATGGCCTGATAATCGTCAAAGTTTTTCAGCCAGTTAGCAAAGGTTGTGGAGTAATTGTATCCGTTGAGATACCAGTTTTTTATGGTTTTGAGGTCTTTCTTGTGGCTGGCAACTGTATCGTATTTCCAGTAACGGCCGTGGGGGAAAATGTATTTGTGGGTGAAAACGCTGGAGATATTGTTGGGAGTGCGAACTGTGATGATGTGAATGAAAACTTTGCCGTTATCCTTCAGGGAAGATGCCAGCTTTTGGAAAGCTTTCGTTAAATTGCCTACATGCTCAAAAACTCCGATGGAGAGAATTTTGTCAAATTTTGTCTCGAAGTTGGCGTCGTTCAAATCGCCTTCATATAGGGTAAATCGACCTGAACTAAGGTAGCTTTCGGGGTATTGCATCTTCTGACGCATATACTCGCATTGGTGGTGGCTGAGGTTAATGTCAGTAAACTGGACATTGGGGAATTTGGAAAGAATGTAATTGGGAACACAACCCCAACCGCAACCAAAGTCTAAAATATTGTCGCCATCTTGAATCTCTAGCTTTTCAATCACATCATCAATCATCTGCATTTGCGATTGTTCAAGGTTGGCGGCTCCTTTTTCCCACAACCCCATGCTGTATTTAGGATAAATGAGTTTTCCATCGCCTAACATCGGATTCAGCATTGCTTGAGGCAAGTCGTACTGAATCTTCATTAAATCCCGCGGCCCTTCGGCTGTATGGTCTGTTTCTGTTAGTACCCATTCGTAGGGTGCAAGCAGGGACGGGATATGCTTAAAAAAGACGGGCATACAGGTATCAAAAAGCGATCGCAATACTGAATCTGCGACTTCTAAGCCGTTGATATAAGACTCTGCTACTGCCATTTGCACCGCGTTAACTGCACTGACTGCGAGGCGGGTTGCTCCGTAGGCGATCGGACTTTTGGTATGCACATCTCCTACGATGGGAATGTGTTTTTCGATGTTTTGTAGGGCTGTTGATGAAGTCATGGTTATACTCGTTTTAAAGATGCTGCTATTCTATCTCACGAAAATTGGCTAGTTGTTAGAGAGCAAAAAAGCTGAAACTATTGCCAAGTAAGGTTTGCACAGCAAAACTCTGCAAAATCCTAAAAATATATGGCGGTTGAAGGGGATTTGATAACGGATTTATAGGGTTTGGGCGATATAAATTTTATTAAGAATTATGTCAGTCTATTTTAGATTTTAGATTTTAGATTTTAGATTAACTCCAGAGCTTGAATTGGGGTATTTTTACGCTGAGATTAAAATTTTAGTGTTCAGTTATACCATTTTAGATATTAGAATTGAAAATGAATGATGAGCTAAGAGTTGGACTCTTGCCTAGAGTTGCATTCTTTTTTTAAACTGGTGTCAATCGATTTTAGATTTTAGATTTTAGATTTTAGAGGCGACCCCACGGATAAATGCGGGGGCAATAAGTGATTTTCTATTTTCGATTTGGGATTGATTCCACGGATAAATCACGTGGCGGGTACCACATGAAGAAATTCGTGGTCAGTTGGGCGCTTGAGCTGACGAAACGAGAAGCAAATGCCGATCGCGACTTATAGTTAAGGAATCAGGGATACAGAAAAAATGCCCAGAAACCGGGTTTGCATACAGGTTAGCTGCAATAACAGATGTCCGCGAGATTCCTCGCTAATTAGCTAGACGCGCCACATATGCCACAGATTCACTATCTGCCGGACGATCGCACGATCGAGATAGACGACGACGATATAATTCTCGAAGCTTCCCTGCGTGCCGGCATTCCCCACACCCACATCTGCGGCGGTAGCGCCCGGTGTTCGACTTGCCGGGTATTGATTGTCGAAGGTTTGGAATTTTGCTCTCCGCGCACTTCGCCGGAAGAGGAACTTGCCCAAAAATTGCGTTTAGAACCGGAAATTAGACTGGCTTGTCAGACACAGGTTGCGGGCGGCAAGGTGATTTTGCGCCGATTGGCGATCGATTCTGAAGACTTGGAATCATTTAACGACGAAATGGCGGGAAAGTTGATTTCTACTCCTGTCGGGCAAGAGAAGAAAATTGCAATTTTGTTTGCCGATATTCGCGGGTTTACTGCGTTTGCAGAATCGCTGTTGCCCTACGATGTAATTTATGTTTTAAATCGCTATTTCCAAAAAATGGGTTATGCGATCAACCGCAATGGCGGGATGATTAATAATTACATGGGAGATGGTTTTATGGCACTGTTTGGGTTGGAAAATCCCGACAAGGCGGCGGAACAAGCAGTGAGGGCTGGGGTGGAGATGCTGGAGGAACTAGAGAAACTCAATCCCTATTTTGAGACTTTATACCGTCACCGATTGCGGATTGGGATTGGCATTCACTGCGGCTGGGTGGTTGTGGGGAATTTGGGGGCGTCGAAGAGTCAGACAGTTACGGCGATAGGAGATGCGGTGAATTTGGCCAGCCGGATCGAGGCTGCTAACAAGCAAGTAGGAACAAGTTTACTGATTTCCGAGGAGACTTATCAGGAAGTTAAGGAATTGGCGATCGTCGATCGGTGCGTATCCGTGCCAATTCCGGGGAAAAGTGGCGAATATCCGCTGTATGAAGTAGTCGGGATGCCGCCGCTGCCCGTGGAAACCGAAGAAGTTTCTGAGGTAAGGGAAGGTTCTATTTGGCAAAGTTTTGTCAATAAGTTACTGGCTTTGTATGCTGCGGTGTACAATTGGATTAGGAAAATTTGGATTCAAATTAGAAAACTATAGCTCAACTTTTTTGAGTTTTGTTATTCCATCGATAACATGAATATTCCTCAGTCAATAGTTCGCATTTTTCTCATGCTCCCCAACGGTCAGATTGGGGCTCAACTGCGAGATAATATCCCAGGTATTGCCAGTCAAGGAATGCTTTCTACTTTTGGTGGTGGCGTGGACATAGGAGAAAGTCCACAGGAGGCAGCAGTGCGAGAAATGGAGGAAGAAACTTGCCTCACAACCAATTTTTACCAAATGGACTTTATCACAACTTTTACTCACCAAAAGACTCAAAATGATAGAAAAGTTTTACAAAAAAACCACCTTTTTTTGGCGAGAGTTAGCGATTGTGATAAAATAGAAATCCAAGAAGGTGTGGGTTTGGTAGTTTTGAGAAAAGATGTAGATTTTGAAAAAGTCAACGCCGGGGAAGGTACTCACATGGCTTGGAAATTGTTGCAGGAATATTTAAAATAAAAACTCCCACACTACGTTTTCCCCGCGAGGGGACTGAAACTTTAATAGAGAACTTCTTTACTATGTTGTCAAATACGAACTCAGAGTACGAATCATTACTACAACGAGCGATCGCGATCGCAGCCAAAGCTCATGATGGGCAGGTTGATAAGGCAGGCAATCCCTATCTCGATCATCCGCTATTTGTGATGGAAAATGTAACTTCTATAGAGCAGAAAATCGTTGCGGTTTTACACGATGCGGTCGAAGATTCTGAACTTACACTTGAGCAACTTAGAAGCGAAGGTTTTCCTGAAGTTATCGTCTCGGCGATCGAGGCGATTACCAAAATAGAAGGAGAAGCTTATCCAGCTTATTTAGAACGTGTTATTGCCAACCCGATCGCATTGGCAGTCAAAATCGCTGATGTTACTCATAATCTTGATATTCGTCGCATCGCCAATCCCACAGAGGCAGATTTTCAACGCCTTGCCAAATACAAAAAAGTCCTCCATCAGTTGCGTGCAGCTTTAAAGTAATTATTTTTTATTACAGCCTCTTCGGTGGTTCATGAAGTACACTATAAATATAGTGTGTGGTGTTAATCTGTAGGGTGCGTCGCTGCGAAATATTGGTCGATAAAACTTACAGATTGACGGGTGGCGACGCACCTTACACGGGCTAGAAGATTGTGTGTACCACATCTACATGGAATATGCTGTAAATAAACTGAAAATAGGTAAATTCAGCCTAATTAATTTCAGTTCAAATACGCTAAGCTGTTGCGCGTTTAAATTGCATATTCGGGACGGGCTCGCGTGCCCATCCCACAATAATTTGAGTGATTTTTGACACACAATTTAAATGGAGAACAGCTTAAGAGACATAAATTTAACCGCAGATATCCGCGTGGCACAGGCATCTTGCCTGTGCGATATCTAGGCATCTTGCCTGTGCGATATCTAGGCATCTTGCCTGTGCGATATCTAGGCATCTTACCTGTGCGATATCTAGGCATCTTGCCTGTGCGATATCTAGGCATCTTGCCTGTGCGATATCTGCGGTTAAAAAAATCCCGAAATCCTAAGCCATTACCATCCCCCCATCCACATTAAAAACCTGCCCCGTTATATAAGCCGCCGCCGCATCTGCCGCCAAAAACTTCACCATCCCCGCAACTTCCTCAACTTCCCCGTATCTCCCCAGCGGAATATATTTCAAAATCTCATCAGACTTGACATCCTTAGTCATATCTGTAGTGATAAAACCCGGTGCAACCGCATTCACCGTAATCCCGCGACTCGCCAACTCTTTCGCCACAGTTTTAGTAAATCCAATTACCCCAGCTTTCGCCGCACTGTAATTAGCTTGTCCGGGATTGCCCATTTGTCCAGCAACCGAAGCAATATTAATAATTCGGCCGCTTCGCTGTTTCAGCATGATTTTACTGGCAGCTTTCGCACACAAAAACACGCCAGTTAGATTCAAATCAATTACCGCTTGCCAATCTTCCAACTTCATCCGCAGCAGCAAAGTATCGCGAGTAATGCCGGCATTGTTCACCAAAATGTCAATTCGTCCCCATTTTTCCATGACATTACTGGTGAGTAAATCTACTTGGTCAGTTTTCGAGACATCTGCTGCAAGTGCGACAGCTTCTCCTCCAGCAGCGACTATTTCTGCTACCACCTCATCAGCAGCCGCACTCGAACTCGCATAGTTGACGGCGACTTTAGCGCCCTCTGTGGCTAGGGCTAAAGCAACGGCGCGGCCGATTCCCCGCGACGCACCGGTCACGACAGCAACTTGACCCCGCAATCTCTGAAAAGTCTCTGGTAATAATTCCATAATTGTATCCTCGCAATCTACCAGAGAATTTTGCACTAAAATCGAGCCAGAACCCAAAAAATTATTTTGTCTTATGGCAGTTCAAAAACAGTTCAGCAGTTTTGAGGAGTTACTATCGGGCTCTGACTTGCCCGTGTTGGTGGATTTTTACGCTACTTGGTGCGGGCCTTGTCAGATGATGGCACCGATTTTGGAGCAAGTGAGTGGTCAGATGAAAGACAAGCTGATGGTTGTCAAAATTGACACGGATAAGTACGAACAGTTGGCGTCGCAGTATCACATTTATGCTTTGCCGACTTTGGTGTTGTTCAAAAATGGCGCTGAGGTCGATCGCATTGAGGGAGTTATGCAACCGGCGCAGTTGATCGATCGAGTGCAACCTTACTTGTAACCGGAGCCAATTATCTCACACGTAGGGTGCGTCACCTAATAGACATCTCCCAAAAAGATATTCAAGAACAGGCAGGATGCCTGTTCCACAAGAATTATGGGAGATGTCTAATATCTGATCAATTATGAATAAGATAATCCTAGTTGACGCTCCCTACTGATGAAGACTCCCAGCCACGCTATTATCAATCTGGCAATTCTTGGCACACCGCAACTGCCGCAAGCTAATCTCATTATTGTCATTGGCGGAATCTTACCCGACATCCCAATATTTTTATTTTACTTTTGGGCGAAATACATTGCTCGCTTGCCCGAAGCTACAATTTGGTCAAAAGCATATTATGAGCCTTTTGTGCAAGATATTGTGGCTCTGTTTCATTCTATACCTCTGGCGGTTATTGGTTTGCTAATTGCTTATTACTTTGGCTGGCAAAGTGTGCAAATTCTGTTTATCAGCATGATACTACACTCTCTGGGAGATTTGCCTGTCCACAATGACGACGCTCATCGGCACTTTTTTCCGTTCAGCAATTACCGTTTTATCAGTCCGTTTTCTTATTGGGATCGGAAGCACTACGGGTCAATTGTTTCTTTGGTTGAAATGTTGTTAGTCCTGCTGTCAACTTACCGCGTTTTTGGTTTTGTTAATTCTTATGTTGGAAAAACGTTGTTGATTTTGGTGAATGCTTTTTACTTAATTGGATCGGTGTCTTTTTACGTCCGTTCTTTAGTTTCTCGTTCTTAATTATTCTGCTGCAATTGCTCTCTCACCGGATTATCGAGATTGTTTTGGCGGAATTGTGCGATCGTACTGGGAATCTAGAACACAATGTAAAGTTTTATAACAAAAACCCACATTTCTGCCTCAACAGCTTGACAAAAACAATTTTCCTATGGTGAGATACTAAGAATCACAACAAGTTACTGTATCGCTTGTTCGCATCTTAATGAAATTTTCCAATAAATCGCCCTTCAACAGTCAAGAGCCGTTCCCTATTGGTGAAACGACCTTAATACCTGAATTCGACCTAAATACCGCAAACTTACTCAATCCTCAAGCCCTTAGCAGCCCTACCCCAGAGCCAGCACTCCCCGGACTTCCAGACAGTTTTAACAATAACCCCGAAGACACCACAATCTCCTCCAAATCCATCAATTTTAGCCCCACATTAAAGGATTTCAGTTTTACCCCCCCGTAAAAAAATCTCTTGAACTCGATACTCTCACTGGCGAACCTGTAAACGAAAGACAAATCGACTACTTCGGTAAAGAGGGTATTTTTGCGGAAAGACGCGCATCTCAACTCGCTCCAAATGCGGCAAATCCCAAAAATCCTCCACTGATTGAAAGTGCAGAAGTCAAATTCAAAGACGCAAACAATCAACCTTTTGAGAACAATCTACCAGTTTTGTTTCTGACGGGAAGCAACGTTTTAGCAGACAACTTTGGCGACCCCAAAGGTAGCCAATTTAGCGATTTAGTGGTAAAATTTTATGTTGGTGACCAAGCTTACGAAGGCACAATACTAACCAACCTCAGTCGCGAATTAGCAGACAATAAATTTGAAGTAGCTGTCAGAGTTCCCGACACCGT
The DNA here is from genome assembly GCF_036705405.1 of Microcoleus sp. B13-B6. NCBI lineage: Bacteria > Bacillati > Cyanobacteriota > Cyanophyceae > Oscillatoriales > Microcoleaceae > Microcoleus > Microcoleus sp. B13-B6. The sequence continues at coordinate 77,133 of NZ_JAUBUJ010000013.1, read as the reverse complement.
ACCCTTGGGCGATTCCCGAATTGTCCTCAGTCGCAAACAGAACGAAAAAGTCAGTTCAAATCCGGCAGAACCAGCAACAGAAATTCTCTACAACAGCAATTCCTACCGGATTGAAAACGATACAGAATATGTTTTTGGGGCCCAGTGGACAGCGGATAGAATCGCCGTACTCAACGGTTCCGACCCCGAATCTGTTGTGGCGACAACGAACAGCAGCGACTTGCTAATTGGTAACATTGCTGTAGGTACGGACGATCGACTAGATAGAGCCAGAGATTTGACTGTAACTAGCGACGGTTCTCGCGTGTACGTGCCTCTAGAAGCTTCAGGTCGAGTCGCTTTAGTCGATCCGATAACCCGACAGCAAATAGACACCAAAGCCGATATAGCTGGCATCAATCCGATCGATTTGCCTAGCGGTGCATCGCCTCGTTCAATTGTACTTGATTCTCGCGACCAATACGCTTACATTGCTGACGGCAAAGCTGGCGGCAATTCCATCTACGTTCTCGATATCAACCCGTTCTCCTCCAAGTATCACCAAGTTACCCAAACTATCACAGTTGGTGCAGCACCTAGCGGTTTGCGACAGATGGCAATTAGCAGCGACGGCAAGAAGCTATTCGTTACCGCGCCCAATGGGTTAAACAGCCAGATTTACGTTGTGAATATTGACCCCAAAGACCGACCCCGCGATCCAAGTCAGAACCCCCGAAAGTGGAATCAATTAATCGGAACTGTAACGGCTGATGAAGGGTTAGAAGGATTAGCTGCTACGGTCGATCCGCTGAAAATGACGTTCACAAACAGCGGCAAAGATAGCAAAGGATTTGGCGTACTGGATATTACTAATAATGACCCGGTAAGTTTTGCTGCTACCACTCGCTATGCAAGTTTAGGGCTGGGTTCAACTTTTGATTACTTCGATGTGAATGAGGGAGTTTCGGTAACGGTTTTACCGGATGCTAGCTATGCGTTTGTTGTGGGTCGCAATGCGGACACGAAATTTTTCGGTCAGGAATTGCCCAGCGTGGATGGAGACCCGCGGGCCGGTAGCAATATCGGCATTATCAAAGACCCGCTGACAAATCCGCAATTAGTAGCAGCAACTCGACCAATTCCCGACGGATTTGCTACTGATTTAGCGCTTTCAGGTAATAGCAAGTACCTCTATGCTTCCTATCCCAATTTGAGCGGTGCTAATGGCAAGGTGTATGTTTTTGACACTGAAGAATTCGTCAAAACAGTGACCAACCCCGCTCAATTTCAAATTGATGCTAAAGGTCGAGGTGTCGGGCTGCCTTTGTTTGACAGCACTACAGCACGAAATGCTACGGTTGCTGACCTTTCCACAGTGCCCATTGATAATATTAACCCAGCGGTTAGTGTTGCTGCTGACTTCCAGATTCTGATTGATGCGAACAGCCAGTATACTTACGGCGTGCCGCCTGGTAGCAAGCGAGCTCCCGTTTCTGCGACTAACTCTCGCGGTTTGGCGGCGACACCGCTGGATTGGTTGGATTTAACAGGGCCAGGGGATAGTTCAAATGACTTGACTCCTACTTTTGAATGGGAATTTGACGAATTGCCGAGTGAAAATGTAGAAGAAGTTAACCTCTTCCTCAGCGTATTCGATGAAGGTGAAGGACTGCTGCCGTGGGATGAAGTTGTCGATTTACCAGACCCGAATGGCAATGAATTTCTGTTCAATCAAGGATTGAGCAAACCAGAACAGTTGGACTTATTGACAAAACCTTGGAATACTTCTTTTTACCGCAGCCAAGAGAACGACTTCAACCCCAACCGAATTCTAACTGCAACTTGGCAAAGAGGTGATGACGGCATTGGCAAGTGGACTTTGGATGGCGGGCAAACATTTATTGAAGGTACAAATACCAGCTTCACGCTACCTGACAACCTCACTTTGACAGCGGGTCAGGAGTACAATTGGGCTGTTGAAGCTTGGAATAAAAATGGCAGCCGGAACATAGAGTTTGGCGATTTTTGGACGCCAATATTGACCGAGCCCGATGATGGTAATGATGTCTTCCCCAGCGTAACTGTGCTGACTCATGGCTTCAAGCCTCCCTTTAGTGCTCCCTTTTTTGATAACCCTGGAATTCCTTCAGAGTTTTACCAACTGGGCAATAGTATTGCCAATGCAGGTGCTGAGGACAACGGTTTGATGATGAGGTACGACCTCGCTACTGGTTATTGGGTTCCTGTCACCAAATATGGAGCGGTTGCGCCAGATTTCCCAGCAGGTGAGAATCCAGAAAATGACGCCGACTATCTCACCAAGTTGGAGAGTTACATAGCTCCATACCTTGACAACAATCAACCGTTAGTGCTGCTGAATGACTGGTCGAATAATAATGAATCGGCAGCTCCTGATTCAGGTTTTAGCGAAGCAGTGGCAGATACTTTCTTTGCTTCCATCGTGCAGTTAGACCAACTGTTCATTGATGAAAATAGCACGGCAAAACAAGGAGCAATTTTCAATTCACCGCTGCATTTTGTTGGTTTCAGTCGGGGAACAGTTGTTAACAGCGAAATTATTCAGCGTTTGGGGACTCATTTTCCTGAAGCTGGTGGAAAAGAAAACTCTGATATTCGCGACCTTCAGATGACAACTTTAGACCCCCACGATTTCGACCAACCGGGGCTAAATGTAGTGACAGATAATTTCGGCGATTTCCGCGAACCGAAGGTTCAGGTTTGGGAAAATGTCACTTTTGCGGATAATTACTATCAGACAGTACCGGATTTATCAGGAGGTACGGTTTCGCCTGCGGGTCGGGATATTCCCAATCTTCCGTCTACTGAAGATGGAAAAACAGCCCCCGGACTTCAGTTTCCGCGAGAAGGTTGGAGGTCAGAAAATCCCGATGCTACTGCTCCGCTGTTGGGAGAACCGGATTTGTCTGTTTTTCTGGGAACTAATCAAAATAACCCAGATTATGACAACAGTCGTGCTGGGTTTACGAAGGAAACCGATCCTACTGTTGGTATTGCTGGAAGGGGAGCTGTACACGGACGTGTTTTGAGTTGGTATGGGGGGACATCAGATTTGTTTCCAACTAACTTCCCGTTCGATGAAAACTTAGATGCTAATCCTCTTTTCCGCCGACGCGGCGATGGGTATCGCGAACCTTTGTTCGATAAGGACTTTTCATTTGGCGCTACTGTTTTGACAGGTGCCGCTCGCGTTAGCCCTTGGTATACGCCGGAAGACAGTTTTGAGCATGGTGTTGATGCTGCTCCTTGGGAAGGAATTGGTACGGGGTGGTTTTATTCGGTTTTGGGTGGCGGAAAGGAGTTTCGTCCCCAAACGAATGTAGAGCGTATCCCGGTAGATTTTGACAATACTTATGATGCCAGGATGCGGGGAGATGCTGCGGTTCCTACTTTGTTTAACGGCAATTTTGATGCGGTTTTCAATCCGCAGGGTGGTAATCGGACTATTTTTTCTAATGCGATTCCTGGTTGGTCTTTTCATAATGGCGAAACGTCAGCGAGTGTGTCTACCAGCAATCTCGTTGATGTGAATCAGCTATCTGCAACAGAGGCTCCGGCTTTGCACGCGGAACTCGATAGGATTGGGGTCGATCGAACTCAAGCAAATTATGCTCTGAAGCTAGAATCAGGTAAAAGTATTACTCACAACCGTTTTGTTGTGCCTGAGTGGGGGAATTTACGATTTGACCTCCATGTTCCCGAAACAGAACTGGTGGATCGAGATCGACGCAGAACAGTTTTGGTCACTTTGTCAGCAGCAGATGGAAGTCCTTTAGGCGTTTCATCATCGATCAACTTGAGGCGAGCGAATCGTACAAGAGGTGCATATTTAGCAGATACACAAAGGATTGATTATGGAATTCAAGGGTTTGAGACTTTCCAAGTAGAGGTGCCTGACAATTTGCGCGGTCAAGTAGCAACTCTGAAGTTTGAAGTTGTTGGTGGCGGTAATGTTTACTTAGATAATGTATTTTTCAAAAGCCAACATCTACTGTTTGGAAATCCCTCAGATGCCAGGAACACAACTGATCTTGCTATTGCGGAGCGCAATAACTATTTGCTAGAGAAAGCACAGTTTGCCACTGCTTATGATGACAGCAGTAAAACTCCTAAATGGGTAAGTTGGCAACTGAATCAAAAGTGGCTGGGTAGTGTTGCGCGCTCAAATCTCAGATTTATCGAAGATCAAAGTATTCCTGAAACTTGGGGTCGGGTCAAAAATGAGGACTACAGCAACAGTTTGTATTCAAGGGGTCATATGCTACCTTCGTCTCAGCGAACTAATAGTGAAAAGGACAACATAGCGACTTTTTTGATGACGAATGTAGTTCCACAGCATCAAGATAACAACGATCTCAGCCTAGATGAAAATCCGCCAAGTCCAGCATGGACGAGTTTTGATGATTTGCTTGCATCCACTACTAATATTGACTCAAAAGAGCTTTATGTTGTCGCTGGGGGTTATGAAAGCAATCTAAATCCTCAACGTATAAGCCATAGAGCAAGACCCAGCAGATTAACAAATCCCCAGATTCTTACAAGCAAAGGAATCAATATTCCTGGTTGGACTTGGAAGGTCGTACTGGATTTAGAGCAACCAGGACTGAATCCTGCTAATGTCACAATTGCTAACACTACAACTTACGGCATTTTGACACCCAACGAGGTTGAACCAGCTCACGTCCCAACTAATCCAAATGGATCGGTAGATGCGAATGGAGATTTCCCACTTCCAGTTCCTCACCCATTCAATACTTTGTTGGGGTTAAGTCTTCCAGACATACAAAACAAAGCTGCTTGGAGAAATTGGCAAACATGGCAACTGACTGTTAACCAAATTGAGGAGTTGACTGAGCTTGACTTCTTCTCAAATATTCCAGACGAGATAGAGGAAATAATCGAATCATAAGGCTGATCGTATAGACATCAAACAAATTAGCCTGGAAAGCTTGCTTAGCATACCAGGCTATTGACTTTTAATAAAGTCTATGAGTTGAAGCTGATTTGACTTTTTCTTATATCAAATCAATCTTAGACCGTGCTAATGAGATAATCAAAGTATATCCTACCATCTCCAATACCCTTTTCCAGCAAAACCGATCTATCAATCCCTTTAGGAGCAATCGTCATTCCTAATAGTACCATCAGGCATAATGGTATTGCAGAAAATCACACGACCTTCTCCGGTGGCTGCAAATTCTGCACCCATTAGATTGGCTCTAGTCAGGTTAGTATCAATCAATCGCGTACAATGCAGGTTGGCTTCTCTCAAGTCGGCATCAACCAGTTCGCCTCCCAGTTCGGCATAATCTAAGATAGCGTCCCTCAAATCGGCAGCAATCAATATAGTACCCAATAGGATAGCAGATTCAAGGTTCGTACTACTCAAATTAGCACCGCTGAGATTAACAAAACTCAAATCGGCTCTAGTCAAGTTAGCACCGCTGAGATTGATACCACTCAACTCATTCTGACCTGGTGGGAGGTCTCTAATATCACCCACGTCAGCAACGTTTAAATCAGCATGACTTAAATCAACTCCAGAGAAATCCCTCTCTCCGACAGCGTAACGTCTATATAGTTCTTCAACGTCCATAGCTTTCTTATTCAAGCTGTTTATACTTTGATAATAGCGCGATTACTTCTACTTTTTATCAATAAATATATCAAGCTGTGCGAGAGGTTGAACCCGATCGCATACCAAGTAATCCAGATGGCTCAGAATGAATACAACAGTCCTAAAATCTCAACTCTCAAATCTAAAAACGCTAACTGCGCCGAATATTAAAACAACACCAATCTTGGCGCTTCCACAAAGTAGCGACAATCCAGCCGTGCTGTTCGAGAGTGTCAGCAATTGGCTTAGCTTGTTCGAGCAAAATGCCGCTGAGCACGCCCCAAGTAGTGGGTTTGCTAATTGCAGTGAAGTGCGGGATTAAATCAATGATTACTTCTGCTAAAATGTTGCATATCAAACCGTCGATCGGCTCATCGACCATTTCTTTCAAACGATCGATACTTCCGAGCTCTGCAACCAACTGCTGAGAATTAACGCGGTTGAGTAGTCTGTTGCTAATGGTCGATCGCACTGCCAAAGGATCAGTATCCAAAGCATAAACTTTTGTAGCGCCCAACAACACCGCGCCGATCGACAAAATACCCGATCCGCAGCCGATATCAGCAACGATGCACTCTTTGTCATCAAAACCGAGCCGCATTTCCAGCGACTCCAGACAAAGTTGAGTAGTAGCGTGAGCACCGGTACCGAAGGCCACACCGGGATCTAAACGCAAAATAACGCGATCGGTATCAGTCGGTAAGGGCAGCCAAGCCGGGTTAATTAAAAAGCGATCGCCCACTTCTTGAGGCTGCCAGTGCTCCTTCCAAGTGCTGCCCCAGTCTTCATCTTCAATCAAATCCCACTGCATCGCAGGTAGGGGCAAACCTGCACACAGAGCATCTTGGCGCAGCCACAGAGACAGAGCGGCCAAATCCAGCAATCCTGCCTGTTCTTCGGGCAAATAAGCCGACATCAGGCAGGAATTGCTTTTGAGCTCCGTAGCAGTTCCCCGACAGTTAAATCGTTCCAGACGCCAAAAGATGATATCTTCCAGCGCCGGATCGCAAAGAATTCTAATTTCCCACCAGCTATGTGCCATAACGATTTTAGATTTTAGATTTTAGATTTTAGATTGACCCAGGGGAACTGGAGACTGGGAACTGGGGAGTGAGGAATGAGGATTGGCTAATAGAAAAATTCCCGCTTTCAGGCCAATTACCAACGATCAATTACCCATTACCAATTATCAGCCCTGGCATCCAAAATCTAAACTCCAAAATCCGTCAAAGATTTACCGTGTAAGCATCCCGAATTCCCGGAACTTTTAGGATCTCGGCCAGTATCCCCTCTGGTAGAGGGTCATCGAGGCTCAAAACCATCACCGCATCGCCTCGCACGATTTTACGGCCTACTTGCATACTGGCAATATTGACATTAAAACTGCCCAATTGGGAACCAATTTTGCCAATAATCCCCGGCATATCGCGGTGCAGGGTAAACAGCATATGGTGAGTGGGGGAAACGTTGACCGGGAAATCGTCAACGCTGGTAATCCGAATTTCGCTTTCGCCGAGCACAGCACCCGTGACTGTGTGTTCACCGAGAGTTCCCTTGGCCGAGAGGTGCAGGGAGCCGGTGTAGTCGCGAATTGAGGCGTCTCTGGTTTCGACGACGCGAATTCCGCGTTCTTTGGCTTCAATGCTGGCGTTGACGTAGTTAACGCGCTCTCGCAGGGCTTGGGAGAGCAGGCCTTTGAGGGCGGCGACGACTACGGGCTGGCTTTGGTTGCTGGCCAATTCGCCTTGCAGTTGAACGTTGAGGTAATCGACTCGGCCTCCGGCTAGCTGGCTGACGAGGTTGCCGAGGGTTTCGGCGAGTTGCAGGTAGGGTTTGAGTTTTTCGATCGAGTCTGGGTAAATTCCTGGTATGTTAACAGCCGATCGCGCGGGCAGCCCCAACAGTACATCGCGAATTTGTTCAGCCACGTCGATCGCCACATTCACCTGAGCTTCCGCTGTGGATGCTCCCAAGTGGGGCGTCAGCACGATGTTCTGACCGACACTCCGCAGCGGGGAATCAGCTTGCAGCGGTTCGTGTTCGTAAACGTCGAGCGCTGCGCCGGCAATCTTGCCTTCTTTAATGGCTTCTGCGAGGGCTGCTTCGTCGATGATGCCGCCTCTGGCGCAGTTTATGATGCGGGCCGTGGGCTTCATTTTCGAGAGCACTTCAGCGTTAATTAAGTGCAGGGTTTCCGGCGTTTTGGGAATGTGCAGGGTGATGTAGTCGGATTCGCGCATCAGCAGTTCGAGTTCTACCAAGCGGCAGCCCAACTGATCGGCTCTTTCGGTCGAAATGAAGGGATCGTAGGCCAGCAGTTTCATGCCCATTGCTTTGGCTGCGGCTGCGAGGTGGGAGCCGATTTTGCCCAAACCGACGATGCCGAGGGTTTTTTTGTAAACTTCTACGCCGAGAAAGCGGTTGCGTTCCCATTTACCCGCTTTGACGGATTCGTTAGCTTCCGGGATGTGGCGGGACATCGAGAGCATCATGGCGAGGGCGTGTTCGGCGGCGGCGATCGTGTTGCCTTCGGGGGAATTGACGACTACAATTCCTTTGCGGGTAGCGGCTGGTACATCGACATTATCTACGCCGACGCCGGCTCTGCCGATAATTTTAAGTGAATTCCCGGCTTCAATGATTTCTTTGGTAACTTGGGTGCCAGAACGGATCATTAAAGCGTCGTAATCTGGAATAATTCGTACCAGTTCTTCGGCTGAGAGTCCTGTGTTTACGTCAACTTGCGCGACTTGGGAGAGGATGTCAATTCCGGCTTGGTCGATCGGATCGGATACTAGAACTTTAGGCATAGCAAGCAATTGAGTGCAATAGTAAAAATAGACCGAGCGTTGGCGAGCTCAAAGTTGAGACTTAGACTTAGAGCAGTATCTAACAGCTCAGCTCAAGCTTGCCTTTGTGCAGTTTGAATTGTATCTGTATTCGGTCAAGGTCGGCCGTTTTTTGCATGAAATATTTTAGCTTTGCGGGCGATCAGACTCTCTGACCGTCTGAAAATCCCCCAAGTGCTTAGCTAGTATGTCTTTTCGGTCTATAATAGACTTTGGCTATTTCAGCCTAACTATCAGGAATTGTTTTCTAATGAATTATCTTATCGCCGTACTGCCCGATCGAATTCAAGCCGAAGCTGCCTACTGTGCTCTCGAAAAAGAAGGCTTGCCTATGAAGCAAGTGAGTATTTTGGGCCGCGGCTACAAAACTGCTGATGAATTTGGCTTGATCGACCCGAACCAGCAAGCGAAGAAACAAGCTAAACTCATGGCTATTTGGCTGATTCCCTTTGGCTTTATTGCTGGGGTTACTTTCAGCTTGATTACTGAGTTGAAGACTTTTGCCTGGGCGGGGGAAATTGGCGATCACGCGATCGGCGGTGTACTCGGTGCGATCGCCGCTGCGATGGGCAGTGTTTTTGTTGGAGGCGCGGGCGGTATGGCTTTTGGTAGTGGCGATGCTTTGCCCTACCGCAACCGTTTGAATGCGGGTAAATTTTTGATTGCGGTTAAGGGTACTGATGATTTGACTGGGAAAGCTGCGAAGATTTTGCAGCAGTTTGAACCGGAAAATATCCAAGGTTATACAGAGACTTAGTTATTTGTTTGTTAACAGATACATTTAACCCGGCAATTCCCGGAAGTCCGGGATTGCTGAGTATGGTAGGACTTGGAAATCAGCAAGAATTCCAGTCAAAGAGGTATCTCTCAAAGCTTTTAACAAAATATTAAAAGCGCCATTGGCGTCCCGATCTAGTTTGTGACCGCAGGAGGGGCAAGCAAAATGCTTGCTACCTCCTAATTTTGTATGAATGTGACCGCATTTTGAACAGGTCTTAGATGTGTACTCTTCTGTTACGTCTACTACAACACAGCCGTGTTTAGCTGCTTGATGCTTCAACGTTTTTTTGAACTTGTAATGCGAGAGTGTAACCATCGCTCTCGCTGTTTTGGTGGCAAGGCGACGCTTACCTTTCTTTACCATTTGCTGTGTCTCGAAAGTGGGAAGAAAGATTGCCTGATACTTGTCGCACAAGTATTTTGCCGTTTTTTTGTGGAGTTCAGAAACTAAATTTTTGATTTTGATTCTGATCTTAGATGCAGCTTTTCTCAATCGATACCGAAGTCGCTTAAAACTCCTACCCTTATTTTGACCGATTCGACTCATCAATTTATCTAAATGGCTGGCAAGGCGGTAAACGCGGCCAATATCGTATTTGCCTATTTCTAAAACTTCTTGTCCGTCAAACCCAGTCATGAAAGTTCTCACTCCAGGGTCAAGCGCTACAGCTAACTTTGAGTCGGTAGCGACAGGCTTAGTTTCATCAACCGCATAACTGATGAACCACTGACCGTTAATGAGACTGAGGCTCGGTTCATGCTGCATAACTTCCAGTATTGGTTCTGCCGACTTAAAACTTAAACTTTTGGTTGCTTGGGGATAGAATATACAGGATTTCCAGTTATCGACTTGGAACCTAATCGTTTGAGAAGTATCGCGACACGTTCTAAATTTGGCTAAGCCTCCCGACTTCTTTGCGGCTTTATAAGCTTCAAACGCTTGAAAAATTGCTAACTGCCTGGGATTGTAAGGTTGTTGTTTTACCCAGTCCGGTGCGCCATCCATAATCTGCTTTCGCAGATCGTATTTACCGATTCTTTGGGTTTTTAGAATAGCAATCGCTTGGTTGTAGCACCACCGACTAGCAGCTATCCAAGTTCTCCAAGTTGCTGCTAATTTCGTTTCCGGGTAAACTCGGATCTTCTTTGATAGTAGATTTGTATTTTCCGAGTCCGTAGAGCCGACAACTGAATACGTGGATGATGGCAAGGATATCTTCAACCATTTCTCTTTCTGGAGATAACTCTGTTCGACCGAGAACCACGAGTTTGCAATCGTTTTGCTCGCATACCCATCTGATGAGGTCACAACCAAACCTTGCGAGTCGGTCAAGGTGGCAGACCACAATTTGGCTGACAGTTCCTGACATGACTTGTCCCAAAAGGGCAAGAAGACTTTTTCTTTTAAAATTGAGTCCTCCGCCGATATCTTTGAAGACTTGGCCTTGCGGGTAGATTCCTTGGAGGTAGCTAATTTGTCGGTTGAGGTCTTCTTTTTGTTTGGCGCTGCTAACTCGACAGTAGAGGGCGGTAATTCTTGGTTCGAGTCCGTCACTGAACACTGAGTCAATGTCGTAACGCCGCTGGTTAGTAGGAGTTCTAATTGTCTTGATTTTTCCCGCTTCGTCCCAGTTTCTAAGGGTTTTTTCGGAAACCGAGAGGAGTTTGCAGGCTTCTCTGGGGGTGACTCAAGCGAGTCATGCTGTTTGTTTTTTGCTTGCATCTCCTATGTTATCCTGTTTTACAAGGTTATTCCGGGAATTTACTAGAAATAATTTACTTTGTCGCAGCAGTTGACTGTTGACTGTTGACATTCAACTCGTGTAATATTTGGAGGCAGTTATGGAATCACAAACTATCCCCCTACATTCTCCCCTAGAATTAACGCTGGAATTAACCGACGAGCAGTTTTTTCAGTTGTGTATTGACAACCGGGATTTGAGATTTGAGCGGACTGCTAGTGGAGGATTGATTATTAGAGACTGTTGGCGAATGAATAAAGGGCTTCACCCCTCACCCCTAAAAATATAGCAATCCTAAATGATTATACTCGTTACCAGGCTCTTCCTGGTAACGCATATCCGGAGGCTCTGCCTCCATAGTCTGGGCCGAGGCAGAGCCTCGCTTACATCGGTTCCCAGGCAAAGCTTGGAAGTTAACCAGTTATTGAAACTGATGCGAGGATTGCTATAGTGGTTCTAGACTAAATGTCTAATTGACCATATAGCCATTAACTACCAATAGTGAACGGAAATACTGCCTCCTAGAGGTGATGGGTAACACCACCAGCGAATTCGCCAACAGTCTCTTTCAACCGCCGTCTTATCTTTTCCCGCTAATTGATGGTATAACCTATGAAAATCCTCCACGGGACTTGGATTCCTCAAACAGAAGAGAGTTTTGTTCAAGGTGGAACTTTTTGTCTTTGGGTTGAAACCACTCAAAAGAAAAAACAGCCTGCTAAGGTTCATCCCCGACAATTGGAGACGGCACAGTTAAGAGAGTTTCTAACGAAAGAAGCCGGGATTCAACTGTCAGCAGTCAGCAATACAAGTGCGATGGGGCGAGAATACGCGATCGTCCCTCGGTATTTTTTACTGCCCACTGCTGACAATCAGCCGTTGCCCTCTTTAGAACTAGCGCGATATTTAGAGACAGAGTTACCCGAAACATTTGAGTTGGAGTATTGGCAAGTTGATTGTGTGTCCATCGCCACCCACACTTTGACTAAAGTATTGAACGATCTGCATTTTTTTGCCCTCTACGATGTAGCAGAAGTTCAGTTTGGTTCAGACTTGCTATTTTGGTATCACTACACCCAAAATTTTAAGCAAATTGTTCTGAAAGATCATTATATTCCGGCGTTGCGCTATCGAGAAACTGCTCCGATCGCGATCGCACCCATCGAAACATCCGAACCCGCTGAGAAAGCCACGCGCGGGCGTAAGAAAGCGGGCGAGACAAAAACCAAAACAACTGCAAAAACTCCCAAAACACCTGCCCAAATTGCACCCAGCTTTGAGATTTATCCGGGATGGGAAATTGTTTCCACACAGTACGAAACTGATTTACAACGCTATGTTGAATGGATGCCTTTAGTTTGTGTGTCCGGTTTTCGGAAGATCCAGCTACAAGATACACCAAAGTTCTACGATCGCGAACGGTTGCTGCGGCATTTTTCCGAGTGTGCGATCGTGGAAATTGTCACTCAAACCCCCATCCCAGCATCGTTTGAAAATAAGATTGCGGATTCTTTACTCCAAATCTGCCTCAACCAAACACGAAAAATCGCACAAGTAAGCCTCGATCAATACCGGCAATGGCAAACCTGGCGCGATCGCATTACGCGCAATCAATCTGCTGACTCATTCTCCCTCTGCTTTCAACTACAATCCCCCGAAAACCCCGAACAACCTTGGGTTTTAGAGTTTCAGGTGGCTGCGAAAAAAGACCCATCTCTGCGGATGCCGTTGCAGGATTATTGGCGATCGCGATCGACTCAACAAAAACAGTTGCAAACACAATTTGGAGACAACTTTGAGCAACATTTGCTGACAAATCTCGGCTACGCTGCCCGCATTTATCCCCAACTTTGGCAAGGGCTAGAAACCGACAAACCTGTTAACATTACCCTCAGCTTAGATGATGCTTTCACCTTTCTCAGCGAGTCCGCTTGGGTATTAGAAGATGCCGGATACAAAGTGATTGTCCCCGCTTGGTGGACGCCGAAGGGGCGACAACGGGCGAAGATTCGCCTGCAAGTCAAAGGGAAGGGCAGCAAGAGCGCTGCAATCAAGGGCAAAGGATTGTTTTCGGCGGATTCCTTGGTGGAATATCAGTATGAATTGGCGATCGGGGGTGAACGGGTTAGCGAACAAGAATGGCAGGCGTTAGTAAATAGCAAAACACCGCTGGTGCAGTTCCGAGGACAATGGATGGAACTGGACAAAGACAAGATGCAGGAGATGCTAAATTTTTGGCAAAAACATCGCGAAGAAAACCCCGATTTAAGCCTGATTGACTTTATGAAGTTGACGGCAGAAGGAGAAGCGAGCGAACAGTTGGAGGTTGAGCGCGATCGGGCGTTATCGGATATGTTGGAGAAGCTGAACGATAAGAGTCGGTTAGAGTTAATTGCAGATCCAGCAAAGTTTCAGGGCAAGTTACGGGATTACCAAAAGCGCGGCGTTTCTTGGTTGAGTTATTTGGAAAGTTTGGGATTAAATGGCTGTCTTGCAGATGATATGGGTTTGGGTAAATCGGCGCAGGTAATTGCTCGATTATTGCAAGAGCGGGAAGTTTTATCTACTACAAAAGAGACAGAAAAAGCGATCGCACCTTCGGTTCTACCCACGCTGCTAATTGCGCCCACATCCGTAGTTGGTAACTGGCAAAAGGAAATGGAAAAATTTGCTCCAGAATTGCGATCGCTGATTCACCACGGCCCTCAACGTTTGCAAGATGCCAAAGCATTTAAAGCCGCCGTCCAAGGTTGCGATATGTTGATTACTTCCTTTACCTTGGTGCGAAAAGATGAGAAGCTGTTGAGCAGCGTAGCGTGGCATCGCGTGGTAATTGATGAAGCCCAGAATATTAAAAATCCCAAAGCGGCGCAAACCAAGGCGATTTTAAAGTTACCGGCTACCCATCGACTAGCATTGACTGGAACACCAGTGGAAAATCGATTGTTGGATTTATGGTCAATTTTTAATTTCCTCAATCCCGGATATTTGGGAAAAGAGGCACAGTTTCGGAAAATGTTTGAATTACCGATTCAAAAACATGGGAGTCGCATACAATCAGCCGCGCTCAAAAAATTAGTAGAACCTTTTATCCTGCGCCGTCTGAAAACCGATAAGTCGATTATTCAGGATCTCCCCGACAAAGTTGAGCAAAAGCTCTACTGCAATCTCACCCGCGAGCAAGCTTCGCTTTATGAAGCGATTGTGAAAGAGGTAGAACAAGAAATTGACGCGGCGGAAGGGATGAAGCGCAAGGGGATGATTTTGGCGACACTGCTGAAGCTGAAGCAAATTTGTAACCATCCGCGCCAGTTTTTGCAGGATGAAAGTGAGTTTACACCAGAGCGATCGCACAAACTGGAACGGCTGATCGAGATGATTGAGGAAGTCAAAGCAGAAGGCGAAAGTTTATTGGTATTTACGCAGTTTACAGAACTGGGAAGCGCGTTGGAAAAATATATTAAACAAACCCTACATTACAACACTTACTATATCCACGGGGGAACCAGTCGCGAAAAACGGGAACGGATGATTTCAGAGTTTCAAGATCCAGAGTCTGAACCTTCGGTATTTATTCTGTCACTGAAGGCCGGCGGTGTGGGAATTACGCTGACAAAAGCCAATCACGTGTTCCATTTCGATCGCTGGTGGAATCCGGCAGTGGAAGATCAGGCGACGGATCGGGCGTTTCGGATCGGACAGGAAAAAAATGTGTTTGTGCATAAGTTTGTAGCAATTGGCACGTTGGAGGAAAAAATTGACCAAATGATTGAGGATAAAAAGAAATTGGCAGGGTCAATTATTGGTGCTGATGAATCGTGGTTGACTGAGTTGGATAATGAGGCATTTAAGAAATTAATTAGGCTCAATAAAAATGCGGTTTTAGATTAGGAGAAACAACATAAGAGAGGGAGAGGGGGAGAGGGGGAGAGAGGGAGAGGATTTTTGATTGTCATCGAAATATACAATTTAAATGCAGAACAGCTTATGTCACAATTTACTCGGACTTGGTGGGGCAATAAATTTATCGATGCGTTAGAAAGATTTACTGATTCTGGGCGACTCGGGCGGGGACGTGCCTATGCACGAAACGGCAAGGTAAAAAGCTTTGGCATGAATGATGGGTTAGTGATGGCACAGGTGAGAGGCTCGGTTAATCCTTATTTTGGGGTTTATAAGGAGCCTCTGTACACAACTCAAATTGAGTTTGAGCCAATTAGTCAGGCAAAGTGGAAAGTGGCGATCGCCCAAATGGCATCAAAAGCCAGCTTCATTTCCCGGCTGCTACTCAATGAAATGCCCGACAATATTGAAAAGGCTTTTGCACCCCTCGGATTGCACCTTTTACCCAGCAGCCGCGAGGACTTTAAGACTACTTGCTCTTGCCCAGACTATAGCAATCCGTGCAAACATATTGCCGGAGTTTATTATTTGGTGGCGGCCGAATTGGACAAAGATCCTTTTTTACTGTTTGAATTACGGGGGCTTTCTAAGGAAGTGCTGCACCGCGAATTAGCAAAAACGCCTTTGGGCTTGGCGCTTTCTGCAGAGTTAACTGCTGATGCAGCGGCCCCTGTGGCGGTGGATTCCTATTACACGCGGGCGATCGCCAGTGAGGCGCAAACGGTCAGCCTGAAAGAGTTTTGGCACGGTGCGAAGCGATTACCGCAGACGATTGATGTGGGGGTACAGAGTGGCGTAAGTGCGATCGTGGTGAAGAAACAGGGAGATTTTCCACAGTTTTGGCACAAGGATGGTTCGTTTATTGATGCGATGGAAGAACTGTATTTGCGGGTGAAGAAGAATAAGTAGTTGGGTGGACAATTTTGCTGCCATACTCGATCGAGCTCTTGCAAAAACTTAAACTCGAAGACTTCATAGATTTGGTACAATAATCGTACTCATCATATCAGCTTTACCAGCAACTAAAATCATACGATCGTTATTTGATGATTTTAGACTATAATTAAAGTAGTGCGACTGTTAAAAAAGTAGACTTTTTAGTTACAGCAAACTTTGGCAATTTCAAATTAGAATCTAGCATTAACTGATGTTACAAAGAGAAGAACTGTTAAAAGGCATTGAAAACCGCGAATGTGTGGCGCGGGCGATCGACCAAGCAGAACAAGCAATTAAAACTTGGGAAGTTACTCAGAGTGATTTTCTGTCGCCTCCAGAATTGGCGGACACTCTGACGGTATTTAAGCGCTTAACTGATGTGGAATTAGTGGCTTGGGGCGGCTACCCGCAAGCTGAAAGACAAAGAATTGCGATCGCGCGATCGGATATCCCGATCGACTCTGCTAGCGTTAGCATTGCTGCGGTAGAAATCGCTGGTAATTTCTTGTTCGATACAGCTTCTCACCGCGACTTTTTGGGGGCGATGTTGGGTACGGGAATTGTCCGCGAGAAAACGGGCGATGTGATTGTTTTGGGTGAACGCGGCGCCCAAGCGATTGTCATGCCGGAGATGGTAGAGTATTTGGAGATGAGTTTGCAACAAGTGCGATCGGTTCCTGTGCAAACGCGGCGCATTGAGTTGAGCGAACTCAAAATTAGAGAACCCAAAAAGAAAGAAATGACCACCGTTGAAGCATCCATGAGATTGGATGCTGTCGCCTCGGCTGGATTCGCAATGTCTCGCAGCAAAATGGCGGATTTAATTGATAGTGGCGACGTGCGAGTTAACTGGAAAGACGTTACTCAAGCTAGTTATAATGTCAAGTCTGGAGATTTAATTGCTGTTACCGGCAAGGGAAGATTGGAAATTGGGGAAGTTGCTGTTACTAAGAAGGAACGCTATCGAGTCCAGTTAACTCGATATTTGTAATTTATGGGCGGCATCTTCGGCTTGTGGAACAGGCAAGATGCCTGTTCTTAAGAATGCTGAGGCGAAGATGCCCAACCCCTACTCCCCCCAAAAAATTGACTCTTTGTGGAACAGGCATCTTGCCTGTTCTTAAGAATGCTGCAACATATAAGTTATACCACCCAAAAACCCCGAAAAACCCGGTTTCTTTGGTTTTATGCGTAATATCATGTCCGGTCAATTAACCATGATTCCTGTAGGGGCGGGTTCACCAAGATATTGAATAGAAACGGGAAAATCTGTAAACCCGCCCCGGCCTTTAATCGCGGTCAATCGATCGGACATGATATAAGTCATAAATCCAAATTATCGGGGAAAAGTTTTCCTTACCAAAACGGCGATACCCAGCATTAATAAGCCAAATAGTAAGCCAAACAGCAGACTCCAGATAATTGTCGCAGCAAAGGGATGCAGCGGTAGAGAAAAATCGAGTTGCCATTGAATCGGTGTATCCTTGATTAGAGGATAGGCGGCGGAAAAGATTTGTCCGCCGCCGATCGCAGTTCCGACAAAAAAGATGATATTCTCAAGCTGGCGATCGCGCTTTTTCTCCCCGTCTTCCTGTTCCCTGTCCAATTCTACTTGTTCAATTTCCACCATCCCGCGCACAGTGGATATCGACTGCTGGAACAACTCTTGACTAGCAATCAGGTAGTTTAAATCGATTTCAATTTGCCGCTGATACTTATCCTCAGCTAAATCTAGAAACTTCTGCAAGAAATCCAGATTGTCGCCGGGGATGCACAAACTTTTAATTTTTGTCAAGGCATTACCATAATTTTCAGCATTAGTGTCAATAGTATTTTTGTCTTCTTTCAAATACCGCACTTGCTGAGCACAATCAAACATTTTTGTGCGGACTTCAGCCAGAAATTGCTTTAACTTCTGCAACTTAACTTGTCTATCTTGTTCGCTTTCTATTTGACTGAATTCGGGAAGCTTCTTTTCTAACTCGCTGACTATTTGCTGTGCTTGGCGATACTTTTTCCTAGCTTCGCCATACACAAATACAATTTTAGCGCGAGAACACAGCAGATTCATCAAGTTAGAATTAAACGCCAGCGTTACGAATTTCAAAGTTTGGGGATTCTCTTGCAACCATACTAGAAAGTGACATCGCTGACGCGCATCATCTTGGCGGCTATCATACTCAAAAATCGGACTGCCGAATAACTTTCCTTCGGCGCGAAACTCTACTAATGGTTGCTCTTTATCTTGTACAAAAGCTTTAACCGATTCGTCAGCTAGTTTGCGGTAAGTATCATAAACTGCTGGTTCGGCGTATAATAATAAGGTTTGTCCCAGAGAGGGTTTAATTGCATTTGGCAACAAGCAACCTTGGGGATTTAATCGAGTTAAGTCCGCTACTTTCATTGTGACATTTTTATAGTAAAATGTCAAGTCTGCGGTGTAAGTGTCGTGAATTCGTAGGGCATAGATAGAACCATCAAGTTTCTGGTTATCTGGCTGAGTTATTTGCTGAAAATTAAGAGTTTTTCCATCGGGCTTTAGTAATTTGCCGTTATTCTGATTTTCCTGTTTATCGTCTGGTTCGTACTGTCCGTTTTTGTAGCAAGTTAGCTTGTCTCTGAGGGATTTTAGTTCGTTGATGTTAAATTCTTTGCCGACATTATCTGCTAGATTTTCCCACAAGGATTGAGCATTTCGGGCTACTTGTCCGTAGCCTGCGTCGCTATCATCCCGCAGGTGGAAAGGATAGAGGGTAATGCTGGAATTTTTAATTTGCCATTCTTGGCTCATAATCAAGTTTTTGAGATGTTTTCGAGTATTTCTATCAGATATTTGGGGCGGGCAAGATGCCCAGCCCACAAGATTTTTAGGGTTTGTCTTCTAGGAAGGTGTTTCTGGATTATTTGTTGGCGGTGTAGGCGGTGCAGATGACACAGACAAACCCAATCGAATCTTATTTTCCTTGAGCGTTTCGTAAAACTCCCTCACAATTTCCTCCGGTGCATCGCTATCAGTCCCACCCGCACCCGCGTGATAAATTTCGTTCTCTAAATTCTCTTCAATTTGAGGCCTGCTTTCGCACCAATCCTTGATTGTTTGAGCGATAATATTCACATTATCTGTCACAGAATCATCAAGCGCTGATAAGTGATCGACAAATAGCTTCGGATCGGATATTTTCAATAACTTACTAAAAGCCGCCACAATTTCTTCGGGTGTGGCCTCATCGGGAAGTGACATTACTAATCTCCTTAAATTACTCTTTTGAGTTGATAGCGGTAAAGTTTCGGTTTCGCCAATTAAGGTAAATGCAGCCCAAGCTATGGGACTCGGAAATCGCTCTTTTGTGGTTAGCATAGCACACCGCAAGGCGGCTGCTCGATTGTCGCCCCGTGCTAAATTTTGGTAGAATTCAGTCATTAGTAATTTGGCTGAATTCGCTCCCATATTCCACAGGGAAACGATGATGCTGGGGACTCCGGCGACGATGAAGCAGCGCGACAATCCGATGACTCCATCTCCCGTGATTGTACCGCGCCCGGTGCTGCACGCGCTTAAAACAACCAGTTCGGAATCGAGTCTTAATTGCAGGATTTCTGCGGCTATAAGTGCGCCGTCGTCGGTGTCTGCTGATGGTGCTAAAATAATCGCGCCGGGAATGCCGGAACCTTGGAAATCGTCGAGGAGTCCGTGGGCGGATAAATGGACGATGCGCGTGTTTAGCATCTTGTCTAAAATGGCGATTTTTGTGGCATTTTCTCCGCTAATTGCTTGGGTTCCTAAAGTTGCGGCGATGGCTTCGGCGGCTTCTTTTGCCCTGGACAGTTGTTTGAGTTCGTAGGGCTTTTCTTTGAATTTGGCGGCGATAGTTGGATCGCCGACAATTAGGGCGGCTTGTTTCAATCCTCGCACTCGGTTTTGATGTTCGCGGGTGATTTCTAATACTTGGATGGATGGGCTGGTGAGGATGGTATGATTTTCGATTAGGTAGCGGTTGTTGCTATCTTGCAAGGCGGCGAAAGGAACTAAAAATAAGTCGTAGTGGGGGACGAAGATGATGGGGGAATTAACATCGGTGGGTAGCAAGTCGATGATGGGTTCGATCAGGATTTGATGGAGGAGTTGCAATAGGGGAAAGCCGCCTGTTTCGTCTCGATTGTACTGGGATTCTAGCTGAATTTTTTTGCCTGCGTCGTCGGTTTCATCGGTGCCGATGGAGACGCGGGTTTGGAGGATGATTTGTTTGAGGGTTTGGTTTTGTTGGTTGAGGGGTTCGAGGCTGGCGGCGCGATGGGTGATGTTGCCGTTTGGTTGGATTACCCAGATGTAAATTTCTGGATTGACAATCGAATATTCAACTATTGTAGAGTTTCTGTCGCGGGCGATTTGTTGGATTTTGGGGATGGATAACCCCCCCAACCCCCCCTTGCTAAGGGGGGGCTTTGAGAGGTTTGCTTCTTCCTCAAATCTTGATAACCCCCCCAACCCCCCCTTGCTAAGGGGGGGCTTATGAGGGAGGAATTGAGATAACTCTTCTTCCCCCCCTTGATCAGGGGGGGACTGAGGGGGGGTTGTTAATAAGGTTTGCTGCAATAACTCGACGAAGGCACGGGTACGACCCATTTCAGATATTTCTAAGGCTTCATCAAATCTAGTTTGGGCAACTAGGACTTGTTGCAGCAGGCGATAGGCAGATATTTGGGTTTCAAAGATTGAGACTTTGTGATCATTACTTACTAATTCAGAACGCAGAGTTTCATGAATTGCGATTGAGGCGCGAAGTGCTGTTTCAGCTTCAGCAAGTTGGTGAGTTTTTAGGAAAGTATTTCCCAAATTGTTGAGAGAGATTGACTCTCCCACGCGAGCTCCGATTTTCTGTACAATCTTTAATTGCTGTTGGTAAAATTCGATCGCCATCTGGTATTCCCCTAGGGAATCGTAAGCTAAGCCCAAACTGCCGAGGGAAGTAGCTTCTCCTTGGCGATTTCCGATTTCCCGGTCAATCTCTAAAGACTGTTCGTGAAATGCGATCGCCCTGTGGTATTGCCCTAGGGAATAGTAAGCATTGCCCAAATTGCCGAGGGAAATAGCTTCTCCTTGGCGATATCCGATTTCCCGTGAAATCTCTAATAACTGTTCGTGAAATGCGATCGCCTTCTGGTATTGCCCTAGGGAATAGTAAGCTGAGCCCAAACTGCCGAGGGAATTAGCTTCTCCTTGGCGATCACCTATTTCCCGTGAAATCTCTAAATGCTGTTCGTGAAATGCGATCGCCCTGTCGAATTGTCCTAGGGAATAGTAAGCTGAGCCCAAATTGCCGAGGGAAATAGCTTCTCCTTGGCGATCACCTATTTCCCGTTTAATCTCTAAAGACTGTTCGTGAAATGCGATCGCCTTCTGGTATTGCCCTAGGAAATTGTAAGCTAAGCCCAAATTGCCGAGGCAATTAGCTTCTCCTTGGCGATCTCCGATTTCCCGTGAAATCTCTAAAGACTGTTCGTGAAATGCGATCGCCCTCTGGTATTGCCCTAGGGATTTGTAAGCTGGGCCCAAATTGCCGAGGGAAATAGCTTCTCCTTGGCGATCTCCGATTTCCCGTTTAATCTCTAAAGACTGTTCGTGAAATGCGATCGCCCTGTGGAATTGCCCTAGGGAATAGTAAGCATTGCCCAAATTGCCGAGGGAATTAGTTTCTCCTTGGCGATATCCGATTTCCCGTGAAATCTCTAAAGACTGTTCCTGAAATGCGATCGCCCTGTGGTATTGCCCTAGGGAATCGTAAGCATTGCCCAAATTGCCGAGGGAAATAGCTTCTCCTTGGCGAGCTCCGATTTCCCGTGAAATCTCTAAAGACTGTTCCTGAAATGCGATCGCCCTGTGGAATTGCCCTAGGGAATTGTAAGCATTGCCCAAATTGCCGAGGGAATTAGCTTCTCCTTGGCGATCACCTATTTCCCGTTCAATCTCTAAAGACTGTTGGTGAAATTCGATCGCCCTGTGGAATTGCCCTAGGGAATTGTAAGCATTGCCCAAACCGCCGAGGGAAATAGCTTCTCCTTGGCGATCACCTATTTCCCGTGAAATCTCTAAATACTGTTTGTAAAATGCGATCGCCTTCTGGTATTGCCCTAGGGAATAGTAAGCAGTGCCCAAATTGCCTAGGGAATTAGCTTCTCCTTGGCGATATTCGATTTCCCGATAGATAGTTAATGCCTGTTCCCAAGACTGCAAAGCTTCTCGAAATTGACTGATGTTAAACTGCTGAATTCCTTGTTCTAACAGTCTGTCTGCTTCCGCTTTTCGGGTGACTGCCACTGAGGTATTGTCATTCATCCCAAGCAGTATCCCGGCACAATCCATCAACCAATTAGCATTATTTAGTTCGCCCAATTCTCTAAGACGCTCGGCCTCTTCTAGCATTACCGCCACCAAGCCATTATCCAGCAATTCCGGGTGAGTTTTCAATATCTCTGCTTCTTCGCCGCTGGCACAGGTTAGCAGTTGATTTATCAGGTTGAGATAGGCTTGTTCGCGTTCTGAACTCATGGCGATTTAGGATTTTGGATTGTGCGATCCATTAATTTATGATCGGTTAAACACATCTGTTTGGGGCGGGCGATGCCCAGTTTTTTGTAAGGGTTCTCGCATTTGGGCGACAATATTGGCAACACCACGAGGATTTATTCTTTATTCGTCGGGCCGATGGTTTGTCCGGGAGGTCGTTTGTTTGTCCGGGGGGTCGTTTGTTTGTCCACGGGCTCGTTTGTTTGTCCGCGAGTCCGCCAGGGGTTGAAACCCCTGTCTCATAGCTAAAGTCGGTTGAAACCGACTGAAGAATGGTGAAAAATACTCGATTATGGTGACAAATACTTGATTGTTTATTTAATGTGCTTTTCAGTCCTCTTTTAGAGGACTTTCGCTCTCTCGACGGGGGTTTCAACCCCCGGCGGACTTGTGGGGTAGCGTCGGGGATTTTGGTGGCGGGGATTGTGGTGGCGCGAATGTGCGATCAACTTTTGGGAAAATTTGGGTTAGGGGCGATCTAATGTTTGTCCTTGGGTGGGGGCGGGTTTATTTATATTGTCAACGATCGCGATTATTCCTCTTTCGCCCGAAAAACCTTTTCTACCGACTTCACCAACAGTTCTCGCGGCATCAATCGAGGCAGATTGGCGATGATTTGATTGGGAATTCCCCCTGTCACAACATTAGACTCATTTTTCTCTAAAGCTTTCAAAGCATCTCGCACTACTTCCGCTGCGGGAACGAGTTTTTGCCCGCTGCTGGATGCCATAGCTTTCGGAAATTCAGCTACTGCAAAAAAGTCCGATTCTGTCGGCCCTGGACAAAGGCATAAAACGCCAATTCCTAAATCTTTGTTTTCCGCCCAAAGTGCCTCGCTGAAACTCAAAACAAAGGCTTTAGTAGCTGCATACATTGACAAGTACGGCATCGGTTGAAAAGCTGCGATGGAAGCAACATTGATAATACTTCCTGATTTTCGCTGCCGCATTGCCTGCAAAAATAAGTGCGAGAGTTCAACTAATGCTACAATATTTAGTTGCACCATTGTTAGTTGTTTGTCAAGCGGGCGATCGGCAAAAGCACCGTAATCCCCAAAACCCGCATTGTTCACCAACAAATCAACCGTCCAACCTTTTTTAACAACCGCGTCAAATACAGCAGTTGTGGCTCCGGGTGCGGTCAAATCTTGAACGATAATTTCGACCAAAATATTGAATTCCTGTTGCAGTTGAGCAGCTAGCTGTTGCAATTTGTCTTCGGAACGAGCTACCAAAATTAGATTGTGCTGGCGTTTGGCTAATTCGGCGGCAAAGGCTGCACCAATTCCGCCAGAAGCACCAGTGATTAAAGCAGTCGGCATGAAATTAATTCGGATTATTTGATATAAACTTTATATATTTTAACAATTATTTTGACGGGGAACCTGTAAAATAATTAAAAGGGAATAGGTGAGTTTTATGGCGCGTCTTACCGATCGAGCTTTTGAAATTTTGCGGGCAGAAGTTGACAAGTGCGCGGCGGCTGATAGTCTAGCCGGTGATGTGTTCCGACGGATGGTAATCAAGCGGTTGGAGAAACTTCGATCGCAAAACGGCACTTTCGCCTCAAGAGAAGAAATCCGCGATACCTTCAAAGACGAATTTCCCAACTTCAGCGAACAAGCTCTCAAAGCTGCCGTCAAAGCCAACCGCCCGCCCGGATTGTTCGGTAAAATCATCTTTGCTGGGAGTTTGCTGGGAAGTGCTGCGGGGATAATTTGGCTGATTAACCTACCTTCTCCCATGATTCGCTGGCCCGTGGCGAAAACAATGCCGATATTGTTGCTGCCGAGTTTTATGAGTATGGATCACAATTACCGGCAGGCGATCGCCCTTGTGGAACAATCCGATCAACTGGTGAATAAAGCCACGGCTGTCGCTGATTTTGACTTGGGCGAAATTAAAGCAAAAGAGGCTCAAAAACACCTCGACGCCTTGCCAGTTTGGTTTTTAGGTTATTATCCACAAACCTACTGCTCTTTTTTCGGCTGCCGTTGGCGGTTTACAGTCGATGAATTTCAAGCCGCCCGCAAAAATGTCGGGCGGATGGAGGCTCAGATTTTCCAGCAAAAAAATGCTTTTACTCAGTTAAATCAAGTCGAACAAACTCTCAACGCGGCGAAACAGCAGTATCAGCAAGCCAAAACCGCTGCGGATAGACAAAAAGCGACGGTAAATTGGCAAAGTGCGATCGACCAACTCAATCAAATTCCCGCCGACACCCTCGCGGGAGAAACGGCTCAGCAGAAACTCCAAGCAGCAGAGAGAGATTTTA
Organism: Microcoleus sp. B13-B6; assembly: GCF_036705405.1. Lineage (NCBI taxonomy): Bacteria > Bacillati > Cyanobacteriota > Cyanophyceae > Oscillatoriales > Microcoleaceae > Microcoleus > Microcoleus sp. B13-B6. The sequence goes on along the minus strand of NZ_JAUBUJ010000013.1, from coordinate 52,449 downwards.
AAGCAATGGGCGGTGTAGCCACCGGATCGGTGCGTGCCGACAACTTAATCGAAGCAGCAAAAGAATTTGCATTAACTGCCGCTGTAGCATCCCAGAAACCGCCTCATTCAGCAGAAACTTGGCAAAAAATCGCATATTTATGGCAACAAGCTATTGAGAGGTTGAGCCTAATTGCCTTTGATAATCCGGGCTATCTTCATGCTCAAACAAAACTAGCTGAATATCAAAATAATTTAGGTACTGCCAAGATTAGACTGAAAGATGAACAAGAATCAGTGGAAGCTTTTAATCAGGCTAAAAGCTTGTTTGCTAAATTCCAAACTAACCTAAATTCTATCCGTCAAAATCCCGGTTACGGTCTCGGTTACTTGCAGGAAATTATCAACAAATTAGAATCTGTAAAACCGGGAACAACTGTTTATTCAGAATCTCAAAAATGGCTGCAATCTGCTCGCAAGAAACAGCAAGAATGGCAAAAAAATTAGCTGTTGACTAATGACTGTTGACTGTTGACTAATGACTGTTGACTGTTGACTGTTGACTGTTGACTAATGACTACTGCCAACTGCCAACTGCCAACTGCCAACTGCCAACTGCCAACTGACAACTGACCAATTACCAAGTCGGGTCAACATACAGATTAATTGTCACTTGCTTTTTTCCGTAAGGGATGCCGGAAATACAAGCACAAATCGTATCTCCGCCATCAATTTCTACTTCGCAAGCGTGACAAGAACCCATGAGACAGCCGGTAGGAATAGAAACCCCTGCACGTTTGGCTACATCTAGCAAAAGCTCTCCTGGTTCAGCTTCAACTGTCACGTTATCAGGTAAAAAACAAACTTTTGTCATTGAATTTGAACCTCCACTCTAACAAACAATAGTTAATAGTCAACTGTCAACTGTCAACTGTCAACTGTCAACTGTCAACTGTCAACTGTCAACTGTCAACTGTCAACTGTCAACAGTTAACTAATTAACCTAAAATATGCTTTATATCTAAATGCTTTTCCACTGTATCTGCTAGAGAGTCTAACAGAGTTTCGCGGTGTTCTCGGTAATTAGGAATACCTGTAGGCAATGCGCGGAGTCCCCGCTGCTGCCGCAAGTGATTTAACCAAGCTCGCCGCCAAGCCCCGTTGTCAAAGATGCCGTGCAGGTATGTACCCCAAATTGATTGAGAAGTATTGACAATGCCTAAACTAGCATCGTCAAATAGCGGTTGAGTCAAATCTGACTCTAGGATTTGCGTTTTTCCTTGATGAATTTCGTAACCGGAAACTGGCAAACCCGGTTGAGGATAGTTAGATGTTACGATTCGTTGGCGCGCAATTTTGTTCGGTGCCATCGCAGTTTTCAAAGGCAGTAATCCCAATCCTGGAAATTCTCCCTTTTCTCCCTCAATGCCTTCTTTATCGGTGATACTTTCTCCCAGCATCTGAAAGCCGCCGCAAACTCCCATGACTGTACCGCCAGCTACTAAATAATTTTGAAGAGCTTTTGCCATACCTGTTTGGCGCAGCACCTGTAAATCGGAAATTGTAGTTTTAGAGCCTGGTAAAATCACGGCGTCTGGATGGCCTAAATGGTCTTTTGGGCTGACATATTTGACTGTGACGGTAGTTTCCGACTCCAGGGGGTCAAAGTCTGTAAAATTGGAAATTCGGGGCAGGCGGATGACCGAAATATTTATGTCGGTTTGAGAATTAGGAGAACGCCGATCGAGCAAATCGAGAGAATCTTCTGAGGGAAACACTTCGTCTATCCAAGGAATCACCCCAACTACCGGGATTCCCGTCCTTTCTTCTAGCCAAGTCAGGCCCGGATCTAATATCGATTTTTGCCCTCGGAACTTATTAATAATGAATCCTTTAATTAAAGCTCGTTCGTCTGGATCGAGCAATTCCAAAGTACCGATAATGTGAGCAAAAGCACCGCCGCGATCGATATCAACTACTAGCAAAGTTCGAGCTTTTAAATATTTAGCTACCCGCATATTTGTTAAATCGCGGTGTTTGAGATTAATCTCAGCAGGGCTACCGGCTCCCTCACACACAATCATGTCAAATTCTTGCTTGAGAAATTCTAAAGATTCCCGAATAGCTTGCCAGCCGATATCGAAATACTGCTCGTAATATTGAGATGCTCGCACATTGGCGATCGCCCGGCCCTTGACAATCAATTGAGAAGTCATGTCTCCTTGTGGCTTGAGCAAAATCGGATTCATTTCTACCCAAGGTGCGACGCCCGCAGCCCAAGCTTGCACTGCTTGAGCGTAACCAATCTCTCCGCCGGCGGCTGTGACATAGGAATTCAGTGCCATATTCTGACCTTTAAACGGAGTTACCCGCCAGCCTCGCCGCTTAAAGATTCTACACAAAGCTGCAACGAGTAATGATTTCCCTGCGTGAGATGTTGTTCCCACGACCATAATTGCTTTCATAATATTAAGGGAGAAGGAAGAGGGAAGAGGGAAGTTCGGCAACGGATTCTGTAACGGATGTAACGGATGTAACGGATGTAACGGATGTCAGTCCGATGTCCGTCGGAAGAAGGAAGAGGGAAGAAGGCAGAAGGCAGAAGGCAGAGGGCAGAAGGCAAAGGGAAGAGGGAAGAAGGCAGAAGAAAAAAGTAAGAAGTAAGAAGTAAGAAGTAAGAAGAAAAAAGTAAGAAGTAAGAAGTAAGAAGTAAGAAGTAAGAAGGCAGAAGGCAGAAGGCAGAATCAACAAAATTCTGGTTTCTACCTTTTGCTTTCTGCCTTAAGATGACGGCTTATCTTCGCCGGATACATTCTCAGACTTGGATTCATCGGCCGCACGAGCAGCTTCTACTAGCTCCGAAGGGGGGGGATTCGGGCGAATCAATTCCGGTTGTTCTCCCTCAGAAGATGGTGTTTTATCTGTGGAAGGGGGGGGATTCGGGCGAATCAATTCCGGTTGTTCTCCCTCAGAAGATGGTGTTTTATCTGTGGATTCGATCGAGATCACTGATACTGAAACCGTTTCCACCTGCACGCTCAACCCAGGTTCTCCCGGTACTTCTATCTCTACAGGCTCTGCCATTTCCACCACTGTCATTTCCAGAGATACAGCAGGGGCTTCTGCTTCCGGTACGCCTGCTGCTTCCGGTTCACCAACTGCAGCCAGCGGTGTCTGGGTTTCCACAGATAAAGCAGGGGCTTCTGCTTCTGGTACGCCTGCTGCTGCTTCCGGTTCACCAATAGCAGCCAGCGGTGTCTGGATTTGGGCGGACGATCGATCTTCGATCGTCCCGTCCACTATTTTGTCAGAACTCGCGGTTTCTGTGGCCATCAACGCGGCCATTGCTTCAACATTGGTGGGAAAAGGCACTCCAAGGCTGGTTTCCACAACAGTGTTGCTGGTTTCGGCTGCCACCTCCGCAGCCGCCTGGGCTAATTCGGATTCGAGAATTTGGTCGATACCTGGTGCAGGAGTTGCCGTTATTTGAGATTCAGGTACGATCGATTCTGGAGTCGCTGAAGGTTTTGGCGTCTGGGGAGTTGCATCAGACTTGTTTTTACCCGCACCGAGTCCCAACATACCGCCGAGACTATTTTTGATATTGTCAAACAGACTACCGAAACCGCCGGCTTTTTTAGCTGGTTTAGGAGGAGTAGGAGGAGTTGGGGCCGCCGTTGGGGCCGCCGCCGCTGCCGCTGCCGCCTGCGACTCTTTAACGGCTGTCCTCCATTCTGTTTCCTCGTCAAAATCATCGACTTCTGGCTGCTGTTGAGGCTCTGGCTGAGCCTCTACTGGCTCCACACTTGGTGCAACGGCTATTTCTGAAATTTCTAGAGGTAGAGGTAGAGGAGTGAAGTTGCTGGCTAATTCTGCTGGAGGTTGTGAAGTCTCAGCAGCAGGAGTTTCGACTGAAAACACTGGTATTTCTGCAATTGCAGGTGTTTTCGAGTCGGGAATTTTCAAGTCAGGGGCGATCGAACTTTCGGCCGTTAGCTGGTCGATCGCACTTTCAGCAATACTTTCAGCTATGGGGGTAATCGCCGGCTGTTCCTCTAGCTTTACCTCGCCCTTATCCAGAGTGGGTGCTGGAACCACATCAGTTTTCGGTTTGGGCGATCGAACAAACTTAGGTTTTTTCGCCGCTGCGGGTTCTTTTTTCTTGGCAAACAAGCCAGCAAACGGCACGCCTCCTGCAGCCAAATTCGCCGACTGAGGAATCGGCGTTTGCTCAGCAACGGGCGTCACCTGACGGCGCAAAGTCAGAGTTTCCCAGGCAAACCAGCCCAACATCGCCACGCCCGCCATTTGACCAAGCAGGAGAGCACCAGTAATTCGTCCCGCACAAGCCCATAAAATTAACGCATAAAAAAGCCCTACCCCGCTCCAGGTAAAATCACTTTTGCGGTGTACTTCTGGAAAAAAGAAGGCCGCCATGTAAATACTGAAGCTGCCTAGACCGACCGCTAACGCCAGAAAGTATGCAAGCATATTGTCGGTACCTCCGCTGTGTCAAATAACTTCTACGCGCTAATTCTACCTTTGAGAGAGACTCAACGGCTTCTTTCTCTAGGACAATTCTTGATTTGTAGGGAAGTTTGGCAAGGAAGCAGTGTAAGGAATTTAACACGTTCAACGGATGTTGACGCCAGAAGTGCGAGTCAAGATTTCCCACTCTCCCCCACATCCCTAATGCCCATTACCCCCTATGCCCACACCCCCTATCCCCATCACCCCCTTCTCAGTGGTGATAGATGTCACTTAACTATGCCCGTGCGATCGCACCAAGCGACTGAAGATGTTTATATGTTGTAGGTGTAAGAGGAATTATGCCCTAGGGCATAGGTATGGGAGACAAGGCCATGTTTGAAAAACTATTATTAGCCGCCGGCTTAACCTTATCGCTTCAAATATTTCCCGGACTAAGCACTTCCGCGAAATTACCGAAAAATTTGGTAGTGCGATCGAGCGATCGCCCGGCTCAAACCGTGAAACTTCCCCTCGTTTCAGTACCTGCAGGCGTCAAGCCGAACGTCCAATCGTAATGATACCTGCAAGATACGTGCAAGTGCGATCGAACTTAGGCAGAGCCTTTCTAATCTTTTTTTCGAGCTGTCCTCTTTTCTATGTGGCTGTTCACAACTCATCAGTTTGTAGTCAGGGCTTTAGTCCTCATTAATCTCACCTAATAAGGACTAAAGCCCTTACTACAAACCCTAGGTCAATAATGACTAGCAGATTGAACCTTAATTCCTATAACATACTACTAGACAAATCTCAACATCAGCTTGTCAAGTAAAGACTTTCCAACCTTAAAAAACTTGTGTAATCCTGAGTAAAGGATCAAAATAGATATATAATCCCCTGATGGCTCTCCAAGCTAATAAGCACATTGACTATTAAATCAAGGAAAGCGAAAATGGGACTTAGCGATATTCTCTTGAATGAAAACAACAGAGAAAGTTTTGTTGATGACTGTGTAAAGCTGATAGACAAACAAGTTGCAGCAGCGCCGGGATTGGGTGGTATGGCTCTTAAAGCTGCCTACTCTACTGTCAAGGGGATACGGGCTGACTATTGCGCCCAAGTCGTCGATCAACTTCTGCCAGAAATCTCGATCGCACTCGATCCGATGTGGGCTGAAGCAGTAAACAATGGCAACCCAGTCGAATATCTAGCCCAAAGAAAAGCTGAAGTAGCAGACGAATTGCTCCAGATCAGCGACAAAAAAGCCGAGAACAGCACAAGAGCGGTTGTTAGAGGCGCTTATGCCAAACTCCGCCCCTCAGCTAAGACTTACGTGGAAAAGGGAGTACCGGATTTAGCCGAAATTATTAATAAATATAATAGTGCGGCCTGATAACTGAGCAACGGCTAAAAAACAGAATACCCAGATACCCGCCTTCTTCCAGAAATCGGGTATCTAAAATCAGACTTATTCGTAAGTTTGTAGTTAGGAGGGAGAGTCCTAATTTTATGCTTATCCATTGCCAATTACCCATTGACTCGCCCCCAATATTTTCAACATCGCCTGTCCGGTAATCCCCAACCCCAAAAACATTACAAACATCGCGCTAATCGCAGGCAGAAATTTGACTGCTGTTATCTGTTTAGGCAGTTTATCAAAATTCCGTTTGGCATAAACTAAGATTAATCCGATCGCACTCAGCACTAAAGCCAATCCCAAACTAAACGCTACCACTAACGTCATTCCCAAACCAACATTGCCCAAAGCCGACGCGCTCAACAGCATCACCAAAGCGGAAGGACAAGGCAACAAACCGCCGGAAATCCCCAAGGCTAATAAGCTTTTCCAAGTAATCGCAGAACCGTCAGCACCGGGAGGCAAGTGCGAGTGAATCCGGCCGTCTCCGTGATGGTGGTAGTGGTGAGATATATCGGGTTTTACAGGCTTAAATTCTCGCTCCCAACTTCCTCTAATCAAAAGATTTACTGGTTCTTCACATTCCGCAGTAAAGACTTTACTCCTTAAAAACCAGTTTTTATTAAAAAATTTAGTTTTAATTTTTTTGAGAACTTCAGTCCCCACTACCAACCTCGTCTTAATTTTTGATAAGAGTAAGTTAAACCCGATAAAGGCTACTAATAAACCAGAGATTAAACTCAGCCAAGGATCTAATTTTTCTGGGTCAATTAAGTTAGAAGCAAACAAAGTAATTCCGCCCACCGCAAACACGCCGGCAGTGTGAGTAATTGTAGTCGTCGCTGCTAGAAATAAAGCGTGTAGCGGAGTAGCCCGCGAACCAACTAAATAAGCGCCGACTATGGTTTTTCCGTGTCCGGGCGACATCGCGTGCACGCATCCCCAAGCAAATGCTCCCGCTACTGCTAGCAGCAAACTCCAACCTGAATCCCAGATAGATTCCTTTCCTGCTAACAAAAAGTCCCGGTTTTGCGGCGTAAACACAAAGCTTTTTACAGCACCCCCTTGCACAATCGTAGCTTGACAGCTAGCTGTCGGAACTCCGGGCAAAAATAGATTGTAATTAATCCGAAAATTAGGTTTGGAGATGGAAATTGCATCAGGTAAACCGGGGGTTTTATCTTGAGAAGGTGCGGGCCAGGTGTAGTCTAAAATTAAGGTGCTGTGGGTATTGGGCTGCTGGATAACACTGGTGCTTTTAGCTGCTATTTCTAGCGGGTTTACTGCTACGGAGCCTTGAATATTGCTACTGTTGGCGATGCGGATTTGTTGGCTAAAAAAATTTTCTAGCTGTGTTTGGTGGCTGCGAACTTCAGCAGGTTGTAGCTGGCTGTCTCGATTGTCGTCGGCGAAGTTTGTTAAGCCTGTTGGGAAAGTTAATGTTATTTCGGCTTGCAAATCGTTGACTACTATTTCTGCTACGGATAAGTCTGACCAGTGTGAGTAAACTGGTCTGTTTGAGGTTGTTAGTAACAAGGAAAGTGTCAGAGAAAATAGGATAAATAATTGGAAAATTCGGTTCAGCTTGTACTGCATAAATCCCTGTTTTTTTAGTGATTTTCGGATGAATTATTTGTGTTTGTTGTGATTTTTCCAGCGCGCTTACCCGCAAGGCCGCCGGGGATTGAAATCCCCGTCTCATAGCGAAAGTCGGTTAAAACCGACTGAATAGCTAATCAAATTTAACAATTGTGCATTTCAGTCCTATGCAAGAGGACTTAAGCTTTTAGGCAGGGGTTGAAACCCCTGGCGGATTGAGGGAATGGCGAACTTGGCCGAATGGCTGCTATTAGCTAATCTCAAAATTCATAACTTCCCAAACCCAATGCTTGGCGAGCTCGATCGTCAAAAGTCGGGTCAATTTCCTTGGACTTTTGAAAATAAGCGCGAGATTCAGCATCCTTACCTAAAGTACGGGCGATCGCACCAGCCCGGTAAAACATCCCCGCATCGCGAATCCCCGATCGCACTATTTCGGCCATCACTCGATCGGCCTTTTGCCATTCCCCAGAGGCCGAAAGCGCCCAGGCTAAAGTATCCAGCGTGACAGCATCCCGGCGAATTTTCACCTCCTCCTGCATTAACGCCAGCGCTTCCGCGACATCCTGCGATCGACCTTTTTCCAGCAGCAAACTTGCTAAATCCCTGCGGTGGCCAAAACCGCCAGAAACCTGTTCCTGTCGCAGCCCTGCTTCTGCTTTGTCGCGAAGTCGCCGGGATTCGATCGCATCTCCCTGCAAATCCTTCACCCTCGCCATACCGCGATCGACAATGCGATCGAACAAAGTCGCAACCCCGCCAGAATACGCAGAAACCTTGCTGTAATAGCCTTCGGCTTCCCGATAATTGCCCTGCCGCGTCTCCAAGTCCGCCAAATAAATCAGCGCCAGCGGGTATCGCGGCACCAACCGCAGCGCCTCCAAAAACAGCGCTTTCGCCTGCACAAACTGCCCGCGACGCGCGTAAAATCGACCCAAGAGCGATCGGGCCCGCGCCGAACCAGCAACCTCTCCCGGTTCCTCCGCCGCCATTGCTTGCCGGTAATCCTGCAAAACCTCAGCATCTCGGCCCTGAGACTCTCTCACTAAAGCTCTCAAAGTGAGAGAACCCAAGTTAGGAATCCGGTTAACTAAGGCTTCTGCGGCTACATTTGCCTCGCTCACTTTTCCCATCGCTAAGTGAGATGTAACTGAAAGGGCGATCGCATCTTCATTGTCAGAACCCGCCTGTTTAGCAAAGCGCAAAGCAGTAGCAAAATCGTGTCTCGCCTCGGCAATTCGAGCTAAAACTAACAGCGCACCTTGGTTGTCAAAAGGCAAATCGGCGATCGACCTTTGAGCCGCTTGTTCTGCCAATAAAAACCAACCTCCCTCCCCAGTAGCGCGAGCCATTTTTAAATAAGATCCCGCCAGTGACGCCCGGTTCAAACCGCTGCGGGAATCAACGGCCAACCGCTGCTGGTAAAAAGCAATCTCTTGCTGAATTGCTTCCTTTTGATTGGGATTATTTCTCAAACTTTCCGAAAAATGATAGCGGTAATTACTATCGAGATTTTCGGGGCTTTTGTTAGAAAAAGTTGCTGAAATAAAACGCAAGTTAGGAGGTAAATTCACTACTACCATCCCAACTAAAGGAACCACTCCCAGCAGCCACCACGAGAAAATATCCGATTTTATTTCCGGTTTAATTTTAGTTTTCATACATCCGCGTTCATCTGCGTTAATCCGCCTTCATCTGCGGTCAAAAAAAGCCTTTTCTATTGTGGTAAGGTGCGTCGCCATCTATAATCTGCAAGTTTCATTAAAAATCTCATAGCGACGCACCCTACATTCATAGAGCTGACTACCATCAACTGTCAACTGTCAACTGTCAACTGTCAACTGTCAACTGACTAATTAGGCAAAGCCAAATAAGGAAAAGTCGGTTCTAAAGGTTTGTGTCCCTGAGCCGGATTTCCCGGACTTCCGTTATATGAAACGTTATCACCAACCGGAGAACCTACCAAAGCTCCCAGAGTGATATCAATAACGTCATCCATCAGCATACGACCTCCGATCAAGCTTCCTTGAGCATTGGTAGCGCTAGCGTAGCCGCTGGTTTTTGTGGTATCGATCCGCATGACATCGGGTAAGAAAGCTCCGGCGATCGCATTTGGATCGACATTATCCCGACCGTCCAAAAGATCGACAGCATTCAGAGTAGCAACAGCTTCCTGCCGCACCGGAGCAGCAGCAGCGCTCAAATCCGATCTCGGAGGAATATTATTGAATGCTTCCAGATAAGCGGGAGTAACTATCAAACCCTCATTAATTGCAGGTCTTGCCAAACGCTCGAATTGTTTAAAACCGCCAGCTCCATCCCGGATCGAAACTGTTGACCAAACATCAAAAGTATTTGCCCCTGTTCCTGCTTGCAAAAACGCTTTCGGAACGCGGACAGCAATTGTATTGACGTTGTAACCTTTAGTAAAGTCGATCGCTTGACTCGGTTCTTTAAAAGCAGTGCGCGGCCCCGTTCCCAAAGCTGCGGCGCGAACTCTAAAAAATTGTTCCACATCAAAGAAAAATGGGTCTTCGCGTAAACCCGCAAATACAGTCAAGTTAGAACCGCCCACAGGTACTGTATTCAAAACAGCATTAGAATTCAGCGGAGTTGTAGCAATTAGCCCGCCGTTAACAGTAGTCTTAGCAACAGTCTCCGAGCCACCGCGAACAACAGTTACAGCTACCGCTTGCATACCTCTATTGTTAGGCGGACTGAAGGCAAACCGCAAGATAATATCCGAACGTCCAGTAGGTGTAGAATTCACGTCACCTACCTGGGTGATGTGAAATTGGTAGAGGGCTGTAGTGCTGAAATAATATTGATAACGGGCGACAGACCTGGGATTTGAATTCATCGTAAATACTAAATCCCCGTCCGCAGCACCGGAGTTTTGGTCTTTTTCGCGATATACGTACAGGTCAGTTAAATTTACAGCGCGACCTTTGATATCTACTTCGCCGTCGTCGTGGTCAGAAGCGACAATTATCCCTGGAGTTAATAGAGCAATTAGAGCTACTTCAATAGCTAGTATGGTTCGGCGAATTTTTTTTGTGAGCTTCACAGTTAGCACCTTTATTTCAATGTAATTTTTGCACAAATCAATGGTAAATAACCGGCCTTATACCAATTTTTTATGAGGACCCGTAGAATCTGATCCCCCCTAGCCAAGAGGGCGGGCACGGGGAGTAGGGGTCGCACCGCCCCTACAAGGGGGGGACAAGATTATTCTCAAAGTCAACCCCTACTCCCCAACAATCAGGGGGATTTAGGGGGATCGAGATATGTGAAACTTCACATTAAATTGGTATTAGCGGGTTGGACTTTTGTAGCAACAGGTTGCAATCTGCCAACCTGTCGGGCTTTGGCGCTGTTGCTGAGCCTTCTCCTATTGGTGGTATACGAAGGTTTGGCAATTTTGGATCTGTGCTGCCAGACTAATTTCTGTAAAAAAGTGGGTAATTGAGGATTTACTCGTTCCCGGACTATGCTTGGGAAGACCTGCTCCCAGACACGGCTTCCCTCGATAGAGCGGAGCCAGAGCCTCGCTTAGAGGGGTTTCCAGGCTCTTATTGGGAGCGATCGAACAAAGCTTGGGAACGAGTGAATGGCGCTGTTTTGACCGAAAGCATCCAGGATACCCGCCACGTGATTCATTCCTTCGCAGACTCAGAACCCAGAAATAAAAAACCTGTATCCGATGAAACTTGCCCCCGAATTTATCCGGGGGGTCAATGCTTCAATTCTTTAATCGAAAATCGAAAATCGAAAATCGAAAATCGATAGACTCTTCACGCTCAGGGATTTTTTTGTTCTGCATAAAGCGGATTGCTAAGTCTCAACCAAATAATTAATTAGGTGGTAAAATCCAATATGACTTGGGATTTTTACAATTCAAAGCACGACAAAATTAGCCTGAAAAGGCATACTCCAGTTTGTACCCCAACTTCAAACTTACAATTATGTTCTGTAGTGATATACGCCGAATTTTTAATTTTGGATCTGTGCAGTCAAAACAAAAATTTTCGGTACACTGAGATGACAGGCCAGAAGTCAGGCGATGAATCGCTGCTTTTAGTGCAGATTGCCCAGAAAGACCAAACGGCATTAGCTAAACTTTACGATCGCTACGGTCGCCCAAGTTACGCTCTCGCTTACAAAATCCTGGGTTCGGTAGAAGAAGCTGAAGAAGTGGTACTCGATGTTTTTTCCCAAATTTGGCAAAAAGCAGCAACTTACGATCCTTCTCGCAGTCGAGCAGATACCTGGTTGTTCATGCTTACCCGCAGTCGTTCCCTCGATCGGCTGCGAGCTGTGCAGCGAACAGTCCGGGCTGCTGAAGCTTGTCTGGAAGAGGCTAAAGTACCCATCTCTAGCGTTGCAGAACCGATGGAAGATGCCATGTTTAAAGAACGCAGGGAACAAGTCAAAGCGGCCTTAGAAAAGCTGCCAAAGGAACAGCAACAGGCGATCGAACTCGCTTACTACCAAGGATTGACTTGCGCGGCGATCGCAGCTAAAACTGGTATCCCGACAGGTACAATCAAAACCAGAATTCGGTTGGGTATTTCCAAATTGCGTCAAGCTTTGAGCGACGAATTTTAGATTGCCAAAAAATTAAATTTAAGTTGTTTAACATCAATCTAAAATTCTGGCATCTCCCATCATCCATCTTGAGTGCGAGGGCAGCAGACCAATCTAAAATTTAAAATCCAGTTAGGGTGAATTACAATTAATGGCGAAAAACAGATGGAAATGATGCCAGACGAGGAATATAACATCCTTGCAGCCCTTCAAGCTCTCGATACCCTCGACGAGTCAGAACGTGGCGCATTTGCAGAGAAATTGAAAGAGTCCCCAGAACTTACAAGTGAATTAGCTGCTTTGGAATCCACAATTGCCGCGATCGCCTACACAGCCCCCCCAGTTCCTGTCGCCCCCGACCTCAAAAACCGCCTGTTCCAGCGTATAGCCCAACTGCCGCCCACCCTGGCCGAATCAGGCAATATAAAGCCAATTGTTACTTCCCCAACCGAGAACAATACTCCATCTTTAATAGTGCGATCGCACGATGTCAAATGGAAATCTTATGGAGTTCCGGGAGTCTCGTTCGGCAAGCTTTACATTGACAAAAAAAAGCGCGAAATTACCTGCTTGATGCGCCTAGAACCTGGAGTAACATTTCCCATGCACCGACACGCTGCCTCGGAGGAAGTGCTTGTATTAGAAGGAGACTTAATTGTAGAAGGGGAAATTTGCCATCAAGGCGACTACATTCGATCGGTTCCCGATTCCACACATTCGCCCCTCACACAAGGGGGATGTTTGCTGTTAATGAAAACTTCCCTAGACAACGAAATGTTCGTCTGATATTATTTTTGTTGAATTGCCGACAGCTTGGAGGGCGGATTTATGTAGATTTTTAGTTAGAAGTATAGATGGTTGGTGAAACCCGCCCCTACAATTATTTCGGTTAATTTACCGGACACGCTCTAACTCAAAAACACCACATTGCTCCGCATTCGGCGGTTAAGAATCCCAAATATATCACGTAATTCCCATGCTAAATTACTCACGTTTAACTGCTGTTGTGTCCGCCGTTATTATACAATTTGTCCCCAGCAACCAAAGCGCGAGCGCCCAAGAACGCGAAGGATGTTTTCTTGTCAATTCAGTAGGAGAAGTAATTAACTTAAATTTGTTGTGTTCGCCCCAAGAATCCGACATTAAGCTGACAGGAAACGATGGGAAATTTCTCGAAGACTATCAACGCTTAGCAAAAAGCTACTCTCCCGAAGCAACGGACAATTTACTGCAAGCAATCCGAAGGGCCCCTGGTCAAAAAATTGCGGCCGCTAAAAGAATGTGTGCGGAAGCAAAATCGGGACTTTCTCTGCCGGAAGTTAAATTAAGAGCGATCGGGCAAGCTGTCAGTATCGAAAATCCAACTGCCAAAGAAAGTTTTCTCGCCGATACGGATATTATTACCACCCTTGCCGCCAATCATTATTGCCCGGAATTAGCCAGTAAGTAATATCATGAAATCTGTAGGGACACGGTAAGGCATATTAGTGTCAACTTAAGCTTTTAGTCCGCCATTCCTCCCGTTCACCCGGCATTCCGCCAGGGAATGAATTCCCTGTCTCATAGCGAAAGTCCTCTTAAGAGGACTGAAGAACTCATTAGTCCTCATAGCGAGGAATTTAGCTTTGAGGCAGGGGTTTCAACAAGAGCCGGACTATGGGTTTAACGTTAAGTTCGCCTTGGGTAAGGCAGCATCTCTGTTTTGATTTTACAGGAGTGCAAGGGGGACGATCGCACTTCTAAAAAACCCTTTTTCCAAAACAGAGATTCTCCCACGGTAATACGGCGTCTTTACTGGCAGTTACAATATTAATTGTCATTTTGTCGCGCAACGATCCATGAAATTACCGGACATGAGATGAAACATTTAAAATCAAGTTCCGCCGACTTGCGGGATTTATTCAAAGACAGCATTACAGTTAAATACCTCGCGGAACCGCTGAAAGCTGTCCCCGCTTGCGAAGATGCCGCCAAATTGCGATCGTGGATGGAGGCCCGCGATTTTGACGTGCTCGGTATCGAAGAAAATGGCACGGTTTGCGGCTATGTAGAACGATCGCACTTAAAGACAGGCAAGTGCAGCGACTACCAGCAAATTTTTCACCCCTCCCAATTAATTGCCGCCGCCACTCCTTTGATGGAATTGCTGCCGCTGCTGCGAGAAAAACCGAGATTATTTGTATTAGAAAGCAACAGGATCAACGGGATCGTTACCTGCGGCGATTTACAAAAAGCACCGGTGCGGATGCTGCTGTTTGGATTGGTGACGCTTCTGGAAATGAATTTATTGCGGATCGTGCGGATTTACTTTCCCCAAGATTCTTGGCAAAAATTCCTTAAGGGCGATCGCATTTTAGCCGCAAAACACCTTTGGGAATTGGGGCGATCCAGAAATGAAGCAATTGACTTAATCGATTACCTGCAATTCTGCGACAAGCGAGATTTAATCCTGAGTTCGGGTGAAATAGTCGATCGGCTGGGGCTCAAATCCAAACGCTACGGGGAGCGTTTTTTAAAGTCAGCAGAAGCATTGAGAAACAAATTAGCTCACGCTCAAGATTTAATCAACGGTTCTTCTTGGCCGGAAGTTATTTTTTTAGCTCAGGAAATAGAAGCGCTTTTGCAGCGTTGCGAAGAAATTGAAATGGCCGCACCTAATGAAGTAGAAAGTATTTAATACTCGTCTTTTAGAGAGAGACTTTGTTTCTAGAGTCGCCATTTCAATCGCCTATTTTGATAGAGGAAGGTGCGCCGAAGCGCACCCTACATTTAGTTTTTAATTTTTAGTTTCCTGTTGGTATACTTAGGAACCCAGCCTTGAGCACTGGTGTAATACTGCAAGGCTTTCAAGTACAGCGACGGAGTGAGATAAAACCAATGTTCGGTATTAGCCGGCACTTTAATGTATTCTTCAGCTTGCAGCATTAATTGTACCTGAGATCCGTTAGAATACACAAACCCAAAAACGCATTCCCCAGCTAAAATGTGAAGAACTTCTGCATCTGTGTGGGTATGAGTGCGATCGCTTTGAGTCATCAGTGCGTAAATCTGCTGCGAACCTGGATGCAGCACTTTTAAGTCGCACCACCGATATCCGCTGGCGCGCTTAAACTGTTCAAACTCACTATTATATGCTGCCAGAATCTGCTGTTTTTCTGTTACATTGAGAATGTCTTGAACTAGCAGTTCTTGAAACGCCGGATTTTCGTTAGTGGGCAGGGAATCGATCTCAATATTTAAAACTGCCAGTTGACTGGCGATCGCCCGGATATCCGTATATGTTCTACCGTCTTCTAGTTGCAGAACAGCCATATTACCACCTAATGTGTTGAGCTTTGAGGGAAATTTAGTTTCCATTTTTAAGCTGCTGTTTTAAGCTTTCGTCAAAAACTAAACTCCTGCTTGTTTTCAATAATAGCCGATCGCTAAAATTCCATGTCCTGCCTCGCCAATGATCAAAGTAATACCACCCATCAAATAATTTGGTGGGTTTTTTAACTTTTATTTAATAAGATTTACTGGAGTTAATGTAAGGTGCGCCATAAGCACCGCACAGCTTAACTAAAAACTCAAAACTTTCAAATCAGCATCCCCGCGATACAAGCAGTCATAAAACAAGCCACAGAGCCAGCAATCATCGCCCTCACGCCCAACCTCGCCAAATCGCCTTGCCGCTGCGGGGCCATCGCGCCAATTCCCCCAATCTGAATCCCGATCGAACCAATGTTAGAAAACCCGCACAAAGCATAAGTCGAGATAATTTGCGATCGTTCAGAAATCGCCTGTTGTTTCACCAATTCCATCAAATCTAAATAAGCAATAAACTCATTCAAAATCGTTTTTTTTCCCAAAACAATCCCCACCTCTGCACAATCAGCCCAAGGCACCCCCATCAGCCAAGCAACCGGAGCCATCAAATAAGCAAAAATTAATTCTAGCGACAACTGAGGCAAACTAATTAGCCCTCCAAACCACCCCAAAAGCGCATTAAAAAAAGCCAACAAACCCAAAAAAGCAATCAGCATCGCGGCCACATTCGCCGCCAACTTCAACCCGTCGCTAGCACCCGAAGCCGCCGCATCCACCGCATTAGCATAAACCTGTTCCACCTTCACCTCCACCTCCCCAGCAGTCAGCGACTTTTCAGTTTCTGGGTACAGCAATTTAGAAATAGCCAAAGCTGCTGGTGCAGACATCACCGACGCCGCAATTAAATGTTGAGCCGGTACTCCAAAAGAAATATAAGCTGCCATGACTCCGCCGGCAATTGTGGCAAATCCTCCCGTCATGACAGCATGGAGTTCCGAGAGCGTCATCGCCGCCAAATAAGGTTTAATTAACAAAGGAGCTTCCGTTTGCCCGATAAAGATATTCGCAGCACAAGAAAGCGTTTCGGCGCCAGAAGTTTTCATGGTTTTAATCATCAACCATGCCACTGCTTGCACAACTCGCTGTAAAATGCCGTAGTGATAAAGTAGGGTGATAAACGAAGAGAAAAAAATGATAGTTGGCAGCACTTTAAAAGCGATAAAGTGTTCTGCAAAATTATCTCCAAAGATAAACTTTGCCCCCGCATCCGAAAAATTGAGAAACTGCGTCACCATATCTCCCAAAAATTTAAATACAGCCAAACCCGGAGCAGTTTTGAGAATCAAAATAGCAAAAATTAGCTGTAAAGCAATTCCCCACAATACGGGCGGCCACTTGACAGCGCGCCGATCGACTGAAAAGACGTAGGACAAACCGACAAAAACAGCTAACCCGAATACAGAAATAAGTCGTTCCATTTAGCAATTTTTAGAGAAGGTGCAGCAAGCTTTTATCGTTACCAGGCTCTGGTAATCCAGATTAACAGTCCGAGCCTTCTTTATCTCGTTTCCAGAGGTCGCCATGAATTCGCGGCGCGGGCCACACAGCCCCGGAGGGCCTATAATACACGATGCAGCCCGATCGCATACAATCTGGGCCAGTTTCGCTTACAATAAAAGGCTAAACCTCAAAATTACGGCGCAGCCTTATTGCTGCTACTTTTATGTCTCTACCTATAGTTGCTATTATTGGACGCCCCAATGTAGGCAAATCGACGCTCGTCAACCGTTTAGCCAACACCCAAGACGCGATCGTCCACGACGAACCGGGAATCACGCGCGATCGCACTTACAGACCAGCATACTGGGGCGATCGGGAATATCAAGTCGTAGACACCGGCGGGCTAGTATTCGACGACGAGACAGAATTTCTGCCTTTAATTCGCGAACAAGCAATGGCGGCCCTCGCAGAAGCCAGCGCAGCCATTTTCGTAGTTGACGGAAAAACAGGGCTCACCGGCGGCGACGAATCGATCGCATCTTGGCTGAGACTGCAAAAAGTCCCAGTCATTCTCGCAGTCAACAAATGCGAATCCGAAAATACAGGACTCACCCAAGCTGCAGACTTTTGGCAATTGGGGCTCGGAGAACCTTTCCCAGTTTCCGGCATTCACGGCAACGGCACCGGCGAATTGCTTGACAAATTAATAACTTATCTTCCCACGGAAGTATTACCAGAAGTTGAGGAAATTAAAGTAGCAATTATCGGTCGTCCCAACGTCGGCAAATCGAGTTTGTTAAACGCATTTCTAGGAGAAAATCGCGCTATAGTCAGCCCGATTTCCGGGACAACCCGCGACGCGATCGACACCTTAGTAGAACGCAACGGTAAAACCTACCGCCTGATCGACACAGCCGGAATTCGCAAAAAGAAAAACGTCGAATACGGCGCAGAATTTTTCGGGATCAACCGCGCTTTCAAAGCCATCCGCCGCGCCAACGTCATACTGTTAGTAATTGACGCAATTGACGGCGTTACAGATCAAGACCAAAAATTAGCCGATCGCATCAGCCAAGAAGGTCGAGCCTGCATCATAGTCGTCAACAAATGGGATGCCGTAGAAAAAGACTCCGACACAATCTACGAGTACGAAAGAGAAGTCAGAACCCGACTTTATTTCCTCGACTGGGCAGAAATGATTTTTGTTAGCGCCATGAGTGGACAGCGTGTTGAAAAAATCATTGAATTAGTAGACAAAGCCTCCGACGAACACAAGCGCCGCGTCACTACCGCCGTCATTAACGAAGTCATAGAAGAAGCCACAACCTGGCACTCAGCCCCAGTTACCCGCCAAGGAAAACAAGGCAAAATCTATTACGGTACTCAAGTGCGATCGCAGCCACCGACAATCGCCCTATTTGTCAACGATCCCAAACGCTTCACAGAAAATTACCGCCGCTACATGGAAAGCCAATTCCGCAAACACCTCGGCTTTACCGGTACACCAATGCGGCTACTTTGGAGAGGCAAAAAAGTTCGTGCCACCGAAATGAGCACAACAAATAGAGCACTGCGCGTCAAGTAATTTTCGATTTTCGATTCAATAAAAAAGGCTCTTCCGTACTTAGTGTGCCAAACTATTAGTTTAAGTAGTTAAAACCCAAGCTATGTATGAATCGAAGGAAAAAATGGCTCCAAATTAACTAAAGTAAGACCGGAAATCCTGGTTGTGTAAAAATTTAAGCCATTAATTTCAGATAAATTAGTACACTAAGTACGGAAGACCCATAAAAAACGCAATTTAACGATCAAAGCAAATTGCGTTTTTTTCTATTCTATTCTCTTTCTTCTCTTGTCTTGCTTCGCGTCCTTCGCGTCTTCGCGGTTCAATAAATTAGTATTATTAATAATCGACAATCTAAAATCTAAAATCTAAAATCTAAAATCCCAAATGGACTTACTTAGATCGCTCCCCATAGGACTTTACCTAGAACAACCCGTAACCTGGCTTCACCGGCTAGACTCCCGCGTAAAACTAGCCTGGTTGATGACATTTCTGATTGCGCCCATACTCGCCAATCCCATCTGGCGGCTGATGCTAGTAGGAATGTTAATCGTACTGACACTAACAGCAGCCATTCCCCTGCGCGTGTGGAAACAGCAAATGGGACTGCTGCTGCTATTCTGCCTATTAATATTTTGCCTCAGCGCGATCGCCCCCGACGGACTCCCCGCAGAACACCAGCCCCGCATCCCCGCCGACGAATTAACCTTTTCCCAACAGCCCGCAACTCTTCCACCCCCGCCCCAACCAAAACCCTGGTATAAACCTTTTAACTTAGGCTCAAACTCCCCAATCCCCAATCCCAAAGCCCAAAGCCCAAATCAACTCCCCCAACCCACAAACTACCGCTACGTTTTATTAAAACAAGGCCCGATTAAAATCACCCGCAAATCCCTAGATTTAGCTATCAACGTCAGCACCCTATTTTTCACAGTAATTTACAGCACCAACCTCTACCTTCTCACCACAGCCAGCGAAGAAATTACCGCCGCCCTTGAAAACTTAATGCAGCCCTTGCGTCGCTTGAACTGGCCTATTACCGAAATAGCCTTAACATTAACTTTATCTTTGCGATTTATTCCCCTAGTATTGGAAGAAATACAAAATTTAGTGCGATCGGTCAGAACCAGAGCGATAAACTGGAAAAAACTCGGATTTCGCAGCGCCGCTCAAGTGTGGTTGATGATAGCGGAGCGGCTGTTAGAAAACTTGCTCCTGCGAGCTGAACAAATAGCCAGCGCCATGAAAGTTCGCGGCTTCACCAGTCCCGATCGACACCGTGTAGAATGGCACCAGTTGCAATTGAAAATCCGAGACTGGATCGCCCTCGGCTGCTTGCTCATCCTCTGGAGCGCCCGCTTTGTTTGGGGTTGGGACAGTTAAGATTTTAGATTTTAGATTTTAGATTTTAGATTGATTGATTGATTGATTAGATTTGAGATTGAAGAATTGGGAAGGACTGATTCGAGTTTCAGATATCGGGGCTCTTCACGAGGGATTGACCCTACAAGAGAATGAAACAGCCCTGGATTCGAGCGGGGTTTGGAGCACGGGCCTAGATTTGAGTAAGTTTTGTCTGGTACGCGACAGTCCTGCTAAAGTAATGGAGGCAAATATTTAGAGAACCCAGACCTTGAACATCTATCTTGGGACAGATATCGTATATGTTCCGCGCATTCAAGCCGCATTAGACCGGTTTGGCGATCGCTTTCTCGAAAAAGTTTACACACCCGCCGAACAAAGGGATTGCGGGCAACTAAATTCTCAACACAGCAGCATTAAAGGTAAAATGAATCGAGTTTCCTGCAACCAGCTAGCGGGTCGCTGGGCAGCAAAAGAAGCCGTTGTCAAAGCTCTAGGCACGGGATGGCGGGGAATACGGTATGCAGATGTGGAAATTCGGCGCTCCGAAAACGGTGCTCCCAATGTGCAACTGCACGGAACCGCAGCAGCACAAGCCTCTGTTTGGGGAAATTGCCAGTGGCAATTAAGCCTCAGCCACGACGGAGACTATTGCACGGCTACGGCGATCGCCCTTTGTACCCCGCTCTCAAACAACGCCGTCGGGCGATCGAACGAAACTAAAATCTAAAATCGAAATCTTTAATCTAAAATTGATAGATTGTGAGTGTGAATGACTACCGAAACTTACCTGAATCATCCAAACTTTGGCCTCCTCTTCAGGGTATCCCAGGTTGAAGACAGCCAAGAATTATTTACCACCCTATACGCCCAACGCCTGTTTTTTTTGGTGACAAACGGCCCTGGGGGGCTGAGATTTGAACCAATCAGTCGCTCCGACGCTCGCCTCATGGTCGAAATTCGCCTGCGAACCCTGCGTCGCAGCGGTCAATATCAGGAGTACGACCAATTGCAGACCATTCACCAGCGCACATTTCAATAACGAAAATCAGTAATTTTGTAATTGGTAACTGTCTAAATTTTCCTTCCCTCCCGTCAAGAGCGTTGAGCACCCATGACCATAGCCTCTCGAATTAACAGCATTCGCCAACACTTGCCGGAATCAGTGCGGTTAATTGCCGTTACCAAACAGGTACCGACTGATGCTATCCGCGAAGCATACGACGCCGGTATCCGGGATTTTGGCGAGAGTAAGGTTCAAGAGACTGCCGAAAAACAAAGCCAACTGCAAGATTTACCGGATATCAACTGGCACTTGATCGGGCACTTGCAAGCCAACAAAGCCGCCAAGGCCCTAGAGCATTTCCAGTGGATTCACTCTCTCGACAATTTAAAGCTTGCTCAGCGACTTTCGCGCTTGGCGGGCGAACAGTCCTGCTCTCCCCAAGTCTGCCTGCAAGTCAAAATGTTGCCCGACCCGGACAAATACGGCTGGAGCGTTCCAGAACTGCTGGCCGACCTTCCAGAACTCAACAAATGTCAGCATATCAAAATTCAAGGTTTGATGACAATTCCTCCGCTGGGATTAGATGACTCGCAAATCCTAGAATTATTTAACAGCACTCGCGAACTTGCACAGAAAATCCAGCAGCAAAATTTGCCCTGCATTCAAATGCAGCAGCTCTCGATGGGGATGTCGGGAGATTATCATTTGGCAATTCAAGCAGGTGCTACTATGGTACGGCTAGGACAAACCTTATTTGGCTCTAGGAGGGGATAAATAATTGAAATCTTCTGATAAAGACAATTTGGGTTAAATATAGAATAGTCAGCCACCCGCGACTAACGCGCAACGCGAGTATAGTCGGGGCAGCAAAGTCGTGAAGGAGCGTGAATCATGAATATTTTTTCTAAACTGCGAGATTTTGTAGGCATCAACAATGAGCCTGAGTACGATGACGTGTACGACGAAACGGAAGGGGAGCGGTATCAGAACTTTTACCAAGCGCCTGAACCCAACCCCGCTGCCGTCGCAGCAGCCGAAGAAGAACGTCGTCAAAATCGTAGAATGCGAGAGCGGTCAGTAGTAGGATCGACAGGTATGGATGTCGTTGCACCAACCGGGGGAGTAGGGTCAGTAATGAATAACGTGATTGGAATGCCTGGAGCTATGAACGGGATTTCGGAAGTAGTAGTAATGGAGCCGCGCACTTTTGAAGAGATGCCGGCAGCAATTCGAGCCCTTAAGGAACGCAAGTCTGTGGTTTTGAACCTGACGGTGATGGACCCAGACCAAGCGCAAAGAGCTGTGGACTTTGTGGCGGGCGGTACTTATGCCCTTGACGGTCATCAAGAGCGAATTGGCGAAAGTATTTTCTTGTTTACGCCTAGCTGCGTGCAGGTGAGAACTCAGTCTGGTGTGGTTCACGAAGTGCCTCCTGCTCAAGGACGCCCTCGTGCTGCTGCTCCTGCACCGACAGTCTGGCCGGCAGAACAAGCTCCAGTAGCTCAGTAGTCAGTAGTTAGTAGTCAGTTGACAGTGGTGAGTAGTCAGTAGTCAGTAGTCAGTAGTCAATAGTTAACAACTAATAACTGTGGAATAAACACTGCGGATTAATAACATTAGCTAACAACTAAGTAACCAATGACAACTGACAACTGACAACTGACAACTGATAACTCAAAAGTGACAACTGACAACTGACAACTGACTAATGACTAACATAAAATTTGGTACGATCGGCGGCGGGGTAATGGGAGAAGCTCTCTTATCCCGCTTAATAGCACAAAAAGTTTATTTGCCTTCAGAAATATTGGTGAGCGAGCCTGGGGTAAAGCGCCGCGAGTTTTTGGCTAACAAATACGGGATTGGAACAACAGCCAGCAATCTAGAAGTTGCTGCGGCTACAGAAGTGCTGTTTTTGGCGATTAAACCGCAAGTTTTTGATACGGTAGCTTTGGAGTTGGCGGTGGCGGCCGATCGCAAACAAGGAAATAATGGAGAAACGGCTAATTCCCAGCCAGAAGCGCTGGTAGTGTCGATTTTGGCAGGAGTGCCACTCAGCAAGCTCGAACCAGCTTTTCCGGGGCGGGGAGTGCTGCGGGTGATGCCGAATACTCCGGCAACGGTAGGGGCGGGAATGAGCGCGATCGCTCCGGGAAAACTCGTGCAACCGGCTGATTTAGAATTGGTAAAGCGCATCTTTCAGGCCGTGGGAGAAGTGGTAGAAGTACCTGAGAGTATGCTCGATGCGGTGACTGGGCTTTCGGGTTCCGGGCCTGGTTATGTAGCAATTTTGATAGAGGCCTTGACAGATGGCGGAGTTTGTGCAGGACTGCCACGGGCGATCGCCTCTCAATTAGCTTTACAAACAGTATTTGGTACAGCGAAGCTAATGCAAGAAACGGGAATGCACCCGGCACAATTGAAAGATCAAGTTACGAGTCCCGGCGGTACAACTATTGCGGGAATTGCTAAATTAGAGAGTAACGGCTTTCGTTCTGCCCTAATCGAAGCAGTGAAAGCAGCTTGTTTGCGTTCTCAAGAATTAGGTAAATAAAAACAGAGAATTTAAGATGGCTTATAGCGACTTCAAGCTGAAGGAACTTGTCAAGCAATTTGACTTAACTCTTAACGAAAATCAAGATTTGTTTGCCGATATATCAGAAGTAGAATCTAGCGAAATCCTGAAAGTAGCGTTGAAAGAAAACGCAGCATTAGCAGTAGATATAAATACGGAAAAAGCTCGATCCGAACTGATTATTGCACCAATTTTACTTGAAGTTAGGCGGCAGTTAAATTATCAGATTGGTTTATTTTCAGGTTCCGAGTTTAATGTAGCTCCTGAAAAAGGATTAAATGGAACCTGTGATTTTTTAATGAGTTTGTCAGCGGAACGGCTGTTTATCAGCGCCCCTGTGATTACCCTTGTTGAAGCTAAAAAAGAAGATATTAAGGCTGGTTTCGGGCAGTGTGCAGCGGAGATGTTAGCGGCTCAGTTATTTAATGAGGAAGAAGGAAATCAGATTCCCATCATTTATGGAGCCGTGACATCGGGTACTGTGTGGAGATTTTTGAAGTTAGAGGGCAATATTGTTTCTATTGATGCGATCGAGTATTATCTGAGCGATGTCGGAAAAATTTTAGGGATTTTATTAAGCGCTATACCCAAATCCCCGACTTCGCCGAATTTGTCTGGGTTCTAAAAAGGCGATCGCATTTTACATTCACAGGAGTTATATCATGTCCGGTCGATTACCCTGATTCCTGTAGGGGCGGGTTCACCAATAATATTTGCCAAAAACGGACAATCTCACAAACCCGCCCCGGCAATTGTATTATGGGCGATCGATCGGACATAATATTACGCATCAATACCAAAAAAACCGGGTTTTTCCTCAGTGTTAAAGGCTAAAATGCACTATTTCCGTAAAAAACCAGGTTTCTGTATCTAGGACTAATTCAGCAACGGAGGACACGGCAATGCCGTTTCCCTACCGCAAAATAATCAATCTTCCTGGCTTGGATGTAACCATCACCCGATTAATTGTAGTGCCGTGTCCTGACTGTGGGTAATATCAATCGCTAGCTGCTGTTTCCAATTTCTGCCCAATTCTCGGTTCCGTACCATTCAACAGACGCTGAATATTGCTCCGGTGCCGTACAATTACAAACACACCGCCCGCAATTCCAAACAATACATAAGCCAGCGGCTGATGTAAAGCAAACATCAATCCAGCAACGCTAATTGCCCCTATAATCGAACTTAAAGAAACAATTCGCGACACCGCAAATACTATCCCGAAAATTCCGAAAGTTCCCAAACCAACTGGCCAGTACAAACCCAGCAAAACTCCCAAACTCGTAGCCACAGATTTACCGCCGGTAAACCCCAGCCAGATTGATTTGCTGTGGCCCAAAACAGCAGAGAAACCGGCCAAAGTTGCCATCCAAGGGAGGAGAGTTGCAGTATTTTCTAAACCTGCCGCGGTTGCTAGCTGGCTGGTAAAAGTGAGAGAGTAAATGTAGCGGATTAGGACGATCGCACTTACCCCCTTCAACACATCAACCAACAAAACCCCCAACCCCGGCCACTTCCCCAAAGTCCTCAGTACGTTAGTCGCACCAGTCGAACCCGAACCAACCTCTCGAATATCAATTCCTAGCATCCATTTCCCCAAGGCGTACCCCGTAGGAATCGAACCCAGCAGATAAGCTGCTATTAGCAATGCGCCATTTAAAATTATCCAGCTAGCCATTTTTTAATTTGATATTTCGTGTACAGCAGAAGGAAGAAGGCAGAAGGAAGAAGGAAGAAGGAAGAAGAAGGAACAACCAATTCCGGTCAATTTCCCTCTGAGTTTCTTCAGTCCGCGCAGGCGGACGAAAGTTTGTATAGCAGCGAATTATATTCGCCCGGACTTGCTCAAAAATCCTTAGCAGTCGTCAAAGTTTGCGGATCGGCAGCAAAGGCCAGCCATAACGGAAATTGCAGGATTGACAAACTAATTAAATCCTCAGTTTCATCAATGACAATTAGTGGCAATTTACCATCTTTCACCAGTCGATCGGCTTTTTGAGCCAAAGCCTCCGCAGACTCAAACATAATAATCCCCCTTTCCGGGCCAAAATCGCTGCGAGTAATGCCCAAACAGTCCTGCAAACCCCGGCGCCACTCTCCCAAACGTTCGGGACTGTTGGCGAGCACCAAAGTCCGCACCCGTCCGCCGTAGACGCTTCTGAGTACAGAAATAATTGTCGAAGTAATCAAGATATTTTGCAAGCGCGAACCCATAGTCCGCAAAGCACCCCTTCCTCCTTGAGTGAAAAACCAGTTAGAAACTCGTTCTGCGTGGATGGGTTCAAAAGTGCGGCGGAGTTGCCAAGGCGGGCCGTAGTAGTCGGGGACAGTACGGTATTGATCGAGGGTGCGGCGAATTTGTTTGGCTTGTTCTTGAAATCCCTGTTCGGCAAATTTGGGATTTACCGGTGCTGAGGATTGAGACTCCTCAGCAGCAGTTCGCTGTGGTGTCTCTTGCACTGGCGGTGTCAAATCTAAGAGTTCTGCGGTGGCGGCCAAATCCTGCAAACTGCCTACTAGATAGTCTTTGAAACCTTGGACTCGAATTGCTAAATCTTGGGAAACGCCGGCAAAAGTGGTTCGCATTTCCTTTTGAATTCGATCGCGCCGGCGTTCTAGTTTTTCTACTTCGATTTGTAGCGCTTGTTTGCGCTGATCTAGTTGAATCAAGCCGTCTTGTACCAAACGCCCGATCGATGCTTGAGCCTGGCCCAACGCTTCTATAGCATTGGCTTTGTCGGCTTCCAATGTGGCAATTTTTTCAGTCAAAGCTTGTTCTTGCTGCTGCAATTCTTGGACTCTCTCTGCCAACTGTTCGGTAATATTTTCTGGGATGTGCGTTACCGTTTCTGGGATTGCTGTTGGCTGGGAGTCTGTGGGAGGCTCGATTTGAGCGATCGGACTTTCTGATTCGGCCTCGTCGGTGTTGGGTCCAATTTGGGCGATTGCGCCTGCTTCGTCCACGAATTGGGCGATTTCGGCATCTTCCTCGTCCAGCGGCGGGTCTGTTTCTGCCGGGAGTTGGGCGGGCAGTTCATTTTCGTCGATCCACAAATCTCGTGTTTGAGATAGAAGTTGGTACTCTGTCTCATTCACGGGTAAATCGACTTCGCCGTCACCGCTTGGGGCGACTGGTTGTGGTTGCGGTTCTTGGGTTGGAGATTCGTCTGAATTCATGGGAAATTTTGTTCGGCGTGGGCACGGAAAAGTTAAAAATTTAAAATTAACAACTTTTTTAGTCTTGACGGGGACAGCGCTGTTCTAAGCAAGCCTGTAGCATTTTACGATCGAACAGAACCGGCAGAAAGTGAATGCTGTTAATTTCTTTGAAATAGAACAAAATCGGCACAGCGGGCCAAAATATCCGCCAATTTTGCCATTCTCGGTAAGGAAAGCGGCGGATTAAGTTGGACGATCGATAAATGTCCAAATCAGTTGGGGTAAATTGCAGCCGGATGGTGGCAGCTTGGTACATCAGAAACAAGCCGAACAGCGAAAGTGGCAAACTCACCCACTTCTGCACGAACAGCAGCGCTAGGCCCGCCAGTACCAGGACTAGGGGAATGGCATAACTCGGGGCGAGTTCGATCGTACTTGCCGGCGCAGTCGAAGAGGCAGTGCTATTCACGGGTTTAAGTTAAACGAATTTTGTCAATACTTTATATTTTACCGTTTCCTAGCTTACAAGCCTTTGAGTACGCTAGAGCCCGTCCCCTGAAACATCAGCCAAGTCAGGAAAAAGTTCACAATAAAAATAGCCAGTAAAGCCGTCACCACCGCCGTAGTAGTCGATTGGCCGACGCCTTTTGCCCCGCCGGTGGTGGTCAAACCCCAGCTAGTGCCGATTACAGCAATCAAACCACCGAATACAAAAGCCTTAATTGCCGCGCTGCAAATATCCCACAGACTCAGGAAATTGCGGACTGATTCTAAAAACACGCTTTGAGAGATGCCGTACATCGTCGTAGCAATCAGCAGTCCGCCCGCGACGCCGGTGACGAGACACATGATAGTTAAAATTGGCAGCATCAAGCAGCAAGCAAGGACGCGGGGAATTACTAAATAGTCGATCGGGTCTGTTCTGAGCATCAGCAGGGCATCTATCTGTTCTGTTACCTGCATCGTGCCGATTTCCGCTGCAAAAGCCGAACCTACCCGTCCCGTC
The DNA here is from genome assembly GCF_036705405.1 of Microcoleus sp. B13-B6. Lineage (NCBI taxonomy): Bacteria > Bacillati > Cyanobacteriota > Cyanophyceae > Oscillatoriales > Microcoleaceae > Microcoleus > Microcoleus sp. B13-B6. Next base: position 24,920 of record NZ_JAUBUJ010000013.1, on the reverse strand, counting down.
ACGATTACGGCTGTTAAGACGGGGCCGAGTTCGCGCGTCAAAGACAAAGCCAAAACGCCACCGACGACATTGCCTGCACCGAGGTTAATAAACTCCCTCGCTACCTGAATAGTAAATACCATGCCGACAAAACCCGCAGTCAGCAAAGCAATCAGCAGAGATTCCGGGCCGACTGCTGCCATTTGGTCGAGGGTGTTGCGGCGGTGAATTTTGCCCCTCAGCAAGTGCAGCATGACTTGGCCGCCCAATAAAGCTGCTGCCAGCAACCGCTGACTCCACAAACTGAGGCTGGAAGATGTAGTGGTGCTCAAGGGGATTTCGAGTATAGAACAACTGCCAAAAATGAAATTTATCTACAAATCTTAAACAAGTTTTTTCTCTAACATTTAAGATTTCTGACAGAACCGGCCACTGAGGGCGATCGCTGCCTATCGTAGAAAAGGACAAGTTTTGTTTGCTTGTACCTTTCGGCAGTTTAGCTGAATTTACTGACTCTTATGAGCATTTTTCCCAATTTTCTTCGCTCTGTACTGCTGACGGGCCTGTTGAGCTTTGTCGCCCCCGTATTGTTAATCGGCGCAGGATTGACTAGCTTTTCGCTGATTGGCTTCGTGCCTGCTCTCCAAGGAGTTGGTCGTTCTGGAGAAGAGCTGATTTTGCAGTTCTTAGCTACTTTCGGCAGCGGCTGTCCCCTCCAGGGTTTTTTCGTTATCGGTCTAACTTTTGGTTTGGTGGGTGCTTTGTTTGATACCTACGCTTCTTATCAGCATTCGCGGTGGAGTTAATCGAACCTTCGATTTTAGATTTTAGATGGGAATTCCTCGCTCGAATCTAAAATCTAAAATTGCTGGGTTCCGGTTGGATCGGATACCCGCCCCTTTTGATGATTTTACAATATCGATCGCGAATGTTCGGAAATGCGATCGGCCTTTTTGCGGAAAACCGACTCCCCCAGTTTCGGGAGCTGGAATATATTAAATACAAGTTGAGTCAAGTGTTTCTCAACCCCTAAAAACTTCAGATAGTCGAGGTATTAGTTATGGCACTTATTCGTTGGGAACCTTTGCGGGAAATGGACTCCTTGCAGCGAGAAATGAATCGGTTGTTTGATAGCTTGACTCCGGCAACCGATCGCGCATCTAACGGTGTTGCTTTTGTACCCCCCGCCGAACTCGATGAAACTCCCGAAGCAATCCACCTTAAATTAGAAGTTCCAGGCATGGAAGCTAAGGATTTGGACGTACAAGTAACCGCCGAAGCTGTTGCTATCAGTGGCGAACGCCGTCTGGAAACTAAGAGTGAAGATAAAGGCATGACTCGCTCTGAGTTCCGCTACGGTTCGTTTCGCCGGGTGATTCCCCTACCCGCACGGGTTCAAAATGACAGCGTACAAGCTGAGTACAAAAATGGAGTTTTGCACCTGAATTTGCCCAAAGCGGAAGCGGAAAAGAACCGCGTGGTTAAAGTTCAAATCGGTGGCTAATAATTGTTTCCTACTTTAGTTAGTTAATTAGTAGGGGGGCGCAAGGCACCCCCTATTTGTTTTGGGAATTGATTATTGGTCATTGGGAATTGATAATTGGGCCGAAAAGCATTGGGCATTGCGAGTTTGAGGAATGATCTTTCCTTCTTCCTTCTTCCGACTTCCCTCGGACTGACATCCGTTACATCCGTTACATCCGTTACATAATCCGTTGCCGAACTTCTTCCTTCTTCCTTCTTCCTTCTTCCGTTACATCCTCAGAAAGCGAATCCGTTGCCGAACTTCCTTGTTCCCATTCTTCAACCGTGCTAAACTCAAAAAGGCAATGGTTGGTGAGGAGACTTGCGTGCCGAGTCAGGGAGTTGGAGGAAATGGAATTGCATCTGAGTTTGGAGACTTAACCGGGATGACTCGCGAAGAAGTCGATGATTTTTTGCGCGGATTGGGTGCTAAGGTAAAAATTTCTTCAGGAAATTATGTTGAATACAAATTTTCTGACAGGTCAAAAGTCATAATTCGCACTAATAGTGAAGTTGTTCGGCTGCCAGCACCGCGATATGGCTCCGATGGTAGAAGAATAAACTGGGGTTTGCGTCTTGACAAAGATGGTAGCGTACTCCAAACACGCGATGAATTTGGCAATCAGATTCCTGATACGCACATTACTGGAGAAAAAGTGAGTAATTAATATGCCTGATGACTACAACTTGCTTAATTTAGGTGGACTTACATCCCTCGTGAAAAATGTCAATGTGTCTTTGTGGGGGAATGAAGTATTACTGGAATGTATCTACGATCCTACAGGCGATCAATTGCCTTACTCTTTAGTTTTTCAAGACTGCCGAGAAATTATGTGGGAGGTGCATGATGAAGAGGAAGTAAAAGAACCATTAGCTGATTTGATTGGTTTTCATTTGGGTGAAGACGCGCACCGGAAAGCAGCTTTAATTCATACTGATATTTTTGAAATTTCAATTTTGTACGGCAGTTTTAGCATTCACAAGGGAGAAAAACTAAATTCTGAAGATTTAGAGACAGAGGTTTTGGTATCACCAGCGCAAGCAGTCGTTTAGTAATTTCGATTGTAGCTGTGAGATTTTAGATAAAAGACTTGGGAATGAGTTGAGAAACAGAGGTTTTGGTATCACAAGCGTATTGCGTAGCTACTTGCAAAAGGTAATGTGCTAAACTAGAAAAGGCAATGGTTGGTGAGGAGACTTGTGTGCCGGGTCAGGGAGTTGGAGGAAATGGAATTGCATCTGAGTTTGGAGACTTAACCGGGATGACTCGCCAAGAAGTCGATGACTTTTTGCGCGGGCTGGGTGCAGAAATCAGAACTACTGAAGGGGGTTATCTTGAATACGAATTTGCCGATCGTTCGCGAGTCAATATCCGTCCTGATGGTGAAGTTGTACGCACCCCAGCTCCCAGATACGGTTCCGATGGCCGAAAAATAAACAAAGGTTTGCGTCTTGACAAAGATGGCAGCTTGGTCAAAACACGCGATGAATTTGGCAATAAGATTCCTGGGACGCACAATACTGGAGAAAAAGTGAGTAATTAATATGCCCGATGACTACAACTTGCTTAATTTAGGTGGACTTACATCCCTCATCACAAATGTCAATGTGTCTTTGTGGGGAAATGAAATTTTATTTGAATGTATTTACGATCCGACAGGCGATCGATTGCCTTATAGCATAGTATTTCATGACTGCCGAGACATCAGTTGGGAGGTGTTCCATCCTGAAGATGTCAAAGATCCTGAAGCTGATTTGATTGGTTTTCATTTAGGTGAAGACGCGCACCGGAAAGCAGCTTTAATTCATACTGATATTTTTGAAATTTCTATTTTGTACGGCAGTTTTAGCATTCACAAGGGAGAAAACCTAAATGCTGAAGATTTAGAGACAGAGGTTTTGGTATCACCAGCGCAAGCAGTCGTTTAGTAATTTCGATTGTAGCTGTGAGATTTTAGATAAAAGACTGGGAAATGAGTTGATAAACAGAGGTTTTGGTATCACAAGCGTATTGCGTAGCTACTTGCAAAAGGTAATGTGCTAAACTAGAAAAGGCAATGGTTGGTGAGGAGACTTGTGTGCCGGGTCAGGGAGTTGGAGGAAATGGAATTGCATCTGAGTTTGGAGACTTAACCGGAATGAATCGCCAAGAAGTCGATGACTTTTTGCGCGGACTGGGTGCAGAAATCAGAACTACTAGAGAGGGTTATGTTGCATATAAATTTTTTGATAAGTCAACAGTAATGATCCGTCCTAACGGTGAAGTGATTAGAACGGCTGCACCGAAATATGGATCAGATGGAAGAAATATCAACAAAGGTTTGCGTCTGGATAGAGATGGTAAATTATTGCGGACGAGAGACGAATTTGGTAATTTAATTCCAGGTACTCACAATACGGGAGAAAAATTAAATGAGTGATTGGAAGGATGACTATAACTTGCTTGGATTGGGTGGTTTTACATCTTTAATCACAAAAGTCAACGTATCTTTATGGGGAAACGAAGTATTAATTGAATGCGTCTACAATCCAGAAGAAAGATTGCCTTATATCCTGGCCTTCAAAGACTGTCGCGATATCAGTTGGACTGTACACGATGAAGAGGCAGTTAGCGAACTGGAAGCTGAATTCTTCGGAATTTCTTTGGGCGAGCCGGAACACCGCAAGCCTGCGGTGATTACTACAGACATTTTTGAAGTTTCAATTTTGTACGGCAGTTTTAGCATTCACAAGGGAGAAAACCTCAATGCTCAAGTAGCAGATTTAGAAACCGAGGTTTTGGTATCACAATCGCCAGCAGTCTTGTAGCACTTGAAAAGCACCGCGCCGTTAAATTGCCAAGCGGTTAGTAATATTATATCTGGGAAAATAACTATTACAGGACTTACGCACTCCGACTCCTAGAAACTGGGTTTTTTACCTAATCGGCGGGTTTTAACGAAGTATTTTCGTAAAAAACTGGGTTTCTGGGCCCCCATGCGTAAGTCCTATATTATTAGGTTTGTAGTGAGGACTTCAGTCCTCATCAAAAATCTGAGGATTGAAGTCCTCACTACAAAAGAATTACCAATTTTTCAAAAAAGACACTAGGTATTGTTGCCCGCCTCAGTTTACGATACTTAATAGAACTTTTTTCCCAGATGAGGTAAAACACAATGCCTGATATTGTTGATATTGCCGTAGGTGCGGGTTCGTTCCAAACCCTCGTAACAGCCGTGCAAGTAGCTAATTTAGTAGATGCCCTCAAAAGTCCGGGCCCTTTTACTGTCTTTGCACCCACTGACGATGCTTTTGCGAAATTGCCGCCGGGAACTATCACAACCCTAGTGCAGAACGTTCCCCAACTGACTAGGATTTTGATGTTTCATGTCGTCTCCGGCAAGTTTATGAAGGCGGATTTGGCAAAACTCGGTTTTGTTACTTCCTTGGAAGGTTCGCCGATTAAAATTGATTGTTCTGACGGTTTTGAGGTGAAAAATGCTACAGTTGTCGCTGCGGATATCGAAGCTGATAACGGCGTCATCCATGTGATCGATAATGTGATTTTAATGGGGTAGTTTCACCGTCCATTGATTTTCGATTTTCGATTTTTGATTGACTCAACACATGAATTTGAGGGTTTGAACTTTGATCTAAAATTTTTTGAGTTCGATCAAGGAAGTCGGAGCTTGCATCTGTTTTTGGGTGTGAGCTTAAGTGTCGCAGCGGGAGCGAGAGCTTGCATTGAGCAATGTCTCTTTGCTCCCGATCGCACGCTTTTTTATCGGTTGAAGGTAATTTAAATATAAAACCGTTGTCTTTTCGGCGGATATATTTTAAGATGATTGTTTACAAAAATTTGAAAATCAATAATTATTATAATATAAGCAAACCAGCGTGGTGAGCACTATGCAAATCCTAGCCGCCAGCCTCAAAGCAAAAGTCCGCCAGCGTACCTTGGAACTGCAAGTTCTCAACGAACTTACTGCAAAAGTTCAAGCCGCTCTCAGTGCTGATGAAATTTGGTCTGCGTGTCTGGCACATCTCGATCGCCTCATTCCCACACAGACGATCGCAATTTTGACGCTACCGGACGATCGACTATACCTGCAACACTTACAGCCCTTAACTGCTGGCGCCAAAGCCGAAATTGAAGGGCGCTTGCAAGCTGCTGGCGCTGAATGGCTCGCCGGCAATCGGGAGTGGGCGCACAACATCGCTCCGCCACCAATTGCTGAGTTTCAGTCGGTCTTGATGGCACCAGCCAACCCAGATGAAAGTGAAGAATTGTTGGGAGTATTTTTCATTGGTGCAGAGCAGCCAACTGCTTTTAATTTGGAACACCTTTGTTTGCTCCACACGGTCGCTCAAATTTGTGCAAAACAGTTAAATATTCTAGCAACTAAAACGACCAGTGTCAAGGCTCAAATTCAAAATAATTTTGCTCTGGATTCGGCAAGTCAAGAACTATTGTTGCGGGCTGTAATGGACGAGGCTCCGGACAGAGTTTTTGCGAAAGATAGAAACTTTAGATACATTTTTGTCAATCAAAGTTTTGCTGAATATGTGGGCAAAAATGTTGCGGAAATTATCGGCAAAGATGATATTGAATTAGGGTTTTGTGCCGAATTAGTATTTGGCGATCGCAACGGCAAAATTAGGGGCATCCGCGAGGAAGATCGAGCTGTGCTGGCTGGGGAGAGGGTTCGCAATCCCTACCAGGCGATCGTCTTTGAAGGTGGCAAACAGCACATCTTTGACACGCAAAAAGTGCCACTGTGCGATGCAGAGGGTAATATATTTGGGGTTTTGGGTTTTTCTAGAGAGATTGGTCAATTGCAGGCCACAGATGAAGCCAGGAATCAAAGCCAAGCCCAACTGCAAAAAATTACTGCTAGCGTACCCGGTACGGTATATCAAATTGACTTGCATCCAGACGGCTCAATGGTCTTCTCGTTTGTGAGCGCGGGCTGCCGAGAATTGTATGAAATAGAACCAGAGGCTGCTCAGCAGAATTTTAATGTAATTGTTGACATGATTCATCCCGAAGATCGAGATGATTTTCTCAACTCGGTGACGCTTTCTGCTGAAAATTTGCAGCCTTGGCGCTGGGAAGGAAGAATTGTCACTCCGTCAGGAAAACTTAAATGGGTGCAAGGAGCTTCCCAGCCCGAATTTCAAGCATCGGGGGAGATAGTTTACTACGGCTTGTTCACAGATATTAGCGCCCGGAAACAAGCTGAACGGAAGCTGCAACTTTATCAACAAATCTTTTTGAAATCCAACGATGCGATCGCGATCTTAGACGCCCAAGGCTATTACTTAGAAACAAATCAAGCTCACACGGCTTTGCTGGGCCACAGTTCGTCTAAATTGTGGGGAAAAACCCCGGCAACTCACATGGGAGAACAGGGATTTGCCTCGGTAATGCAAAGCTTGGCAGAAACTAGGAGTTACCGAGGCGAAATGACCTTTATTAAGGCTGTGCAAGAAGGAACAGTTGAGGTCGAGGTTTCGGCTTTTGCGGTTTTAAATGATGCTGGGGATGTAGTTTGTTATGTAAGTGTCAAAAGAGACATCAGCGAACGCAAGCGAGCTGAGGAAAAACTAAAACTTTACCGAGAAATATTTTTAAACTCCAACGATGCGATCGTCATTATCGATGCTGACGGGTTTTTCGTCGAACAAAATCTTGCTCACCAAACACTTCTAGGATACACAGACGCGGAATTAGAAGCAGAAGCTTCGCCGCTGGTTGCGGGGGAGCGCTTTTTGGCAATTGCCCAAAGTTTAGCAAAAACAGGAAGTTTTCGGGGCGAAATTACTAACTCCACTAAAGGCGGCCAGACGCTGGCGATCGACGTTGCGGCATACTCTGTGATTAACAACGCCGACGATGTAATTTGTCATGTCTGCGTCAAGCGCGACATTACCGAACGCAAAAAAGGAGAAGAAGAACGGCAAAAATTTGTGTCGCTGATTGAAAACAGCAGCGATTTTATCGGTATGGCTACCCTGAAAGGCCAAACGCTGTTTGTCAACGAAGCCGGACGAAAACTGGTGGGTGTAGAGAATCTTTTGGGAGTGCTTTATACGGAGATATGGGATTATATTGGGCCCTATTTTCAACAGAAATTCAGTCAAGAGATTTTACCAACAATTATCAGTCATGGCCAGTGGCAAGGCGAAGGTCAAATGCAGCACTTGGCCACCGGACAACCCATTGATGTTGTGATGAATGCTTTTCTGGTCAAGCACCCTCAAACCACCGAACCGCTGTGCTTTGCTGCGGTAATTCGCGATGTCACCGAACGCAAGCAAGCTGAGAGAAGGCTGCGCGAACAAGCAGAACAAGAACGGCTGGTTTCGGCGATCGCCCAGCGAGTCCGGCAGTCTCTCAACCTCACTCAAACTCTCAGCACTGCTGTACAAGAAGTGCGGCAGTTGCTGGCCACTGACCGCACGGTAATTTATCGTTTTGAGCCCGAGGAAACAGCGCTTGTGGTTGTGGAATCTGTAGGGGATGATTGGATGCCCCTGCTGGGCAGAAAAGTTCAAAGAACATCCTTTGAGGAAAGTTTTGTATGGCTGTACAGTGCAGGAACAATTCAATCAATGGCAGATATTTATACGGCAAATTTGAGCGAGGAACACCGAGATTTACTTGCTAGTTTGCAGGTAAGGGCTAATTTAGTTGTACCAATTTTTATAGGGGATGAAAGTCAGGGGTTGGCAGCCGAATATTCGCCGGAAACTCGAAGTGAACTGCCGGGAACGAGTTTGGAAACGAGTCAAAATCGGTTGTGGGGATTGCTGATTGCCCATCAGTGCAGCGCTCCGCGTGTTTGGACTGATTCTGAGATGGATTTGCTGGGAAGGTTGAGCGTGCAGTTGGCGATCGCCATTCAGCAATCTACTCTTTTTGAACAAGCGCAGCAGGCCCGAGAAGCGGCCCTAGAAGCATCTCGAATGAAGTCGCTATTTTTAGCAAATATGAGTCACGAAATCCGCACTCCGATGAATGGAGTGATGGGGATGACTGATTTGCTGCTGAAAACAAATCTTACTCCCGAACAACTTGACTTTGTACAGACGCTGAAACTCAGCGGCCAAAATTTACTCTCCATCATTAACGATATTCTGGATCTCTCCAAACTGGAAGCAGGAGAAATGCGCTTAGAAACAATCGAATTTAACCTCAGTATCTGTCTGGATGAAGTGCTGGATTTGTTGGCTAATCCCGCACAAGCAAAAGGTATAGAAGTGGTGGCGCTGATTGACAGCGATGTGCCGCTGCAAATTAAAGGCGATGCAGCGCGGTTGCGGCAAATACTCACTAATTTAATCAACAATGCTATTAAGTTTACAGAAGCAGGAGAAGTGGTAATTGAGGTTGCTAATGCTAGTAATCCTGGGTTGTTGGCAGCTAGCGATAATCAGAAAATTTTAGAGAATATCGAACCGTTAAAAATAGAAAACAATGACTCGATGCTCCTGCTGTTTAAAGTGACAGATACAGGAATTGGGATTGCTCCCGAAGACCAAAAAAAGCTGTTTCAATCTTTTACTCAAGTTGATGCCTCTACGACACGAAAATACGGTGGCACAGGTTTGGGGCTGGCTATTTCTAAGGAGTTGGTGGAGTTAATGGATGGGCAAATCGGTGTGGAAAGTACCCCTGGCCAAGGCTCGACTTTTTGGTTTACTGTGCCCACAGTTACGGAAAATTTAACTGCTGTCGGGACAGCGTGCGAAGTTAATTTTGAAACGGTGCTGGCGGGGCGAAAAATGTTAGTTGCCAGCGACAAGCCGACAGTGCGAAAAGTGCTAGTGAGAATGGCTGTTTTGTGGGGAATGGAGGTTGAGGAGGTTGAGAACGGTTGGATGACGATCGCATCTCTGTACAAAGCTGTTAGCGTTAATTCCCCTTACGATATCGTTTTGGTTGATATTCAGTTGCCGGAAATGGTGGCGGGAAGTCTCGAACGCTTGAGGATTTCTGAGCCTGCAATGCAGCAGACGCATTGGGTGGTGCTGACTTCAATGACTCAGCTTGCAGAGGCGAAACGCTTGGTAGATAGCGGTTTTAGCGGGTATTTAACTAAACCTGTTAAAGCTCACCGACTATTTGATTGCTTGGCGAATGCGATCGCCCCAATGACGCTGATTGATGAGCCTCTGGCAAATTCAACGTCCAATGGAGCCTCAGCTATTGACAACCGGGAGTTAGCAAGTTTAAAGATTTTGTTAGTGGAAGATACTCCAATCAATCAAAAAGTTGGTCTGAATCAACTCAGAGTTTTGGGATGCGCGGCGGATGTCGCGAATAACGGCGCAGAGGCGCTATCTATGGTTGCTCTGAAAAAGTATGACATTGTGTTGATGGACTGTCAGATGCCGGTTTTGGACGGTTACGAAGCAACGCGGGAATTGCGCCGCCGGGAAGCGGCAAATGCTGCGGCTGGTTCGATGGAGCCACATCAAAAGACGGTGGTGATTGCGATGACGGCGAATGCTTTGAAGGGCGATCGGGAAAAGTGTCTGGCGGCGGGCATGGACGATTACATTAGCAAACCTATTGCGATCGAAAAGTTAAAATCGGTACTAGCAAATTGGTCGGCCAAGCTAAAAATTGGAACTCCCAAGTTTAATGGGGAGGAACTTCAAAACTCTGATCCCGATATCGAATCGGTAGTCGATATGGCACGTTTGCACGAAATTTCGGGCGCAGATTTAGAGTTTGAGCGGGAAATACTGCAAGCTTTTGTGGTGGATACTGCTAGTTATTTAGAAGCTGCTAAGGGGGCGATCGCCTCGGGAGATATGGAGACACTCGCCCGCCACGCTCATCAAATTAAAGGTGTCAGCGCTACGGCGGCGGTGCGGTTAATGCCCGATATGGCAGATCAGCTTCAAAGTCGGGCCGAATCTAATGATGTGGAGGGGGCTACAAAAATCATCGCTGAATTAGAAATAATTCTGGCGAGGGTTCAAAAGTTTGTGGCTACTGAGTAGTCAATCAATTTTCTTAAGGGCTAAAGAAATCCTCGGCGGTTGGAAACCGCGTCTACACAAACGATGTCCGCCTCTGCGGACTAAGAAATATGGAATTTTAGAGAAATGTGCGATGGCTTACGCCCCGCTACGCTACGACTCTTCAACCCGCGGAGGCGGGTTTTGTTTGTGTAGACGCGGTTTCAACCGCCGGGTTTCAAACGCCAGGGTTGGTGATATCTGATCCGGTGACATCGGAATCCTTCATCTCTTCCTCTGCATCAAGAGCGGTTTAATCCTTCCGATACAACCCGAATTGATATCAGTCCTCAAATCGCGTGTAAAGATTTTTAATGTTTTATCAAGATTTTGGTCTCAATGTGACAATATTCGGAACTCTTATAACATCTTGTGTGTTGTAACTTGTGACACTACTGTCTTAAGTTATTGTGGTCAAATATAAAATAATCATTAAGCCGATGGATATGAGGGTGCTTTTCGTCTATCGGCTTGAGACACCAAGACCAGCTTTTCGCTATGCCCGCCCATTAAGTGCGTATTTACGCTCAACGAGGTTTTATGACTCCAGTCATGTTACGCCAACTCTGGTCATTAATTGAGACCACCCAAGCTACTCTGTTAGTCAATTTAGACGATGCCACCCTGGTACAGTGGCTGCTGAAACAGTTAAAGACGAACTCTGCGCTTAATGGCAAAGAAGCAGATTTGTTGGACGAATACATCCAGTCTCGGCTGTCCCTAATCCGCGATTTAGCTGAGCAGCGGCTGGCACCAGAGCTACGGTGAGCGGATTCAATCAAAATCGGATAAATATTCCAGGGAAAGGCGATGATCGCTCGCGCTGGGCAGAAATAGCAGAAAAGAAACCGGGTTTCAGGGATAAATTTTAGGTTTGACGACCAGCCCTCCAGCCAGAAACCGGGTTTCTAACTTTGGGCTCCCAGCTTGCTCAAAAAAAACAGGCGGGTAGTCGGTGCACTTGCCGCTGTGCAGCACCGGATGCAGAACGGCTAATTTGAAACCGGAGGCTGTGTAGATCGCCGATCGCCACAGTTCTGACAGCTACAAGGTAGGATTGTCAGGAAAGCGTTCTATTAAAATCTATGCGTAAATGGGGATTTTTGCTACTAGCAAGTGTGTTGTTTGTGGCACCGTTGGCGTCTTGTAGGGATCGATCGGCACAAACCGGACAAACAACAGCAACAACTGCAGCGGGCGGCAACTCGCAACAAGGTTCCAGCCGGATAGATACAATTGTCAGCCGCGGCAAACTGATTTGTGGCGTCAGCGGCGAACTGCCGGGTTTTAGCTTTGTAGACGAAAAAGGCAAATATTCGGGATTGGATGTGGATGTGTGCAGGGCTGTGGCGGCGGCAATATTTGACGATCCCGAAAAAGTCGAGTACCGAAAACTCAACGCTAAAGATAGATTTACAGTTTTGCAGGCGGGAGAAATCGACATTCTCAGCCGAAATACCACCTACACCGCGAGTCGCGACAGCACTACCGGACTGGAATTTGCCCCGGTGATCTTTTATGACTCTCAAAGCATCATGGTCAAAAAAGACAGCGGCATCAAAAGTTTAAAAGATTTTGCGGGCAAATCTATCTGCGTGCAGACAGGTACGAGCACCGAACAAAATTTGTCTGACCAAATGCGAAAAATAGGAGTTAAATACACTCCTGTCGTGTTTGAAGATGTGAATTCTACCTTTGCTACCTATCAAGAAGGTCGCTGTCAAGGTGTTACTGCCGATCGATCGCAGCTAGTCTCGAAGCGGACAACTCTGCCGAATCCCGATAATAATGTTGTTTTGCCGATCGTGATGTCAAAAGAACCCTTAGCCCCAGCGGTAAAAAGCGGCGATCCTAAATGGGCTGATGCGGTGAGATGGATCGTTTTTGCGGCGATTGAAGCTGAAGATTTGGGAATTAATTCAGGAAATGTAGACCAAATTGTGGCAAGCACTACAGACCCCAGCGTCAAACGTTTGCTAGGAACAGAAGGAGATTTAGGTAAAGGTTTCGGACTCCCGAACGACTACGCCGTCCGCGTTGTGAAGAAAGTGGGGAATTACGGGGAAATGTACGATCGCAACCTTGGCCCCAAAAGTACACTCAAGTTAGAACGGGGTCAAAACAGACTCTGGAAAGATGGCGGTTTGCTTTACTCGCCGCCATTCCGCTAATTTTAGTTAACTGTTGACTGTTAACTGTTGACTGTTGACTGTTAACTGTTGACTGTTGACTGTTAACAGTCACGCACCAAAGCTATGTAGGGTGCGTGACGGTGAAAATCCCGATCGCCAATCGAGTAACTATCAAGTCATATCAAATCCGGTAGCATCGGAATAATTCATCTCTGCATTCTCTCCCTCTGCGTTCTCTGCGCCCTCTGCGGTTAAATCATTCCGATGCAACCGGAAACGATATCACGCACCAAAGCTCAATCTCGCCTGGATTTGCCAGCAGATTTATCAAATATAATTTAAATTATGAACCCAGAACCTCAACCGGGCAAAGCCCAGAAATTTCCCTATTTTAAAGATATATCAAAACTCCTGCGGGACGATCGCTTCTGGAAAATTGCCGTACAGGCGATCGCCCTAATTTTAGTAATAGTTGTGATCGCGATTCTCGCGGACAATCTGGGCGCCAATTACTCGCAACTGGGGATTGCATTTGGATTTGACTTTCTCAATTCCCAAGCATCTTTTGACATCGGCGAAAGCGTGATTCCCTACAGTCCCGAAAATACTTACAGACAAGCTTATTTTGTCGGTTTAATCAACTCGCTGCGGGTGATGGGTCTCGGCATTATTTTCGCAACAGTTGCGGGTTTGACGGTAGGAATTGCGCGCATTTCCGACAATTGGCTGCTGCGGAGTTTGGCTGGTTTGTATGTGGAAATTTTGCGAAATACGCCGTTATTGCTGCAATTATTTTTCTGGTATTTTGCAGTTTTCATTTCCCTGCCCAAACTCGAAGACAATCAGCAGATGAGGGGGCCGATTTACTTGACAAATCGCGGCATTGCTGTACCAACAGCGGTGGCTTTGCCGGGTTTTGAGATTTGGTTGATTCTGCTAACTGTCGGAGTTTTGGCGGCGGTGGCGCTGTGGATGTGGCGGGCGCGGGTGATGGTGGAAGAAGCTAAGCCGGGAAGACAGTTGTTTTGGGCTCTAGGTGCGATCGGGCTAAGTGCAATCTTAGCTTGGATTATCACCAAAAATCTGCCTTTTCGCCTAGATTTCCCCCGCCTGACACCAACATTGCAACTCGAAGGAGGATTAAAATTAACTCCAGAATTTGCAGCCTTGGTGACAGGGCTCAGCTTGTATACTGGCAGTTACATTGCAGAAATTGTCCGGGCCGGAATTCAGTCAGTATCCAGAGGCCAGTGGGAAGCGGGAAAGTCTTTGGGGCTCAAGTCTGGAACAATGATGCGGATGGTAATTTTGCCACAAGCTTTGCGGGTGATTGTGCCGCCTTTAACCAGTCAGTATCTGAATTTAGCTAAGAATTCGAGTTTAGCTGTTGCGGTTGCTTATCCCGACGTTTATTTTGTTGTGGGATCTCCCACGTTGAATCAGACCGGTAGGGCGATCGAAGCAATGTTAATTATCATGGTAACATATCTAACAATTAGTTTGATAGTTTCTCTGTTCATGAATTGGTACAATAAAACCGTACAAATTAAGGAAAGATAAATAGGGCAAATTTAATCTATTTTAATGGAAATAAAAGGATAGCGCGTCAAATGGCATACAGTGACTTTAGCTTATACAGACAAACAAAAAAATTTGATTTAACGACTACACAATAATAAGTCACCAACAACAACTATCTTTGGTTTGCTAGTATCAAACTTGAGGGAAATCAAATGACACAAGAATTAATAGCTCTGAGAAATAGCATATTGGAAGGAAGGTATACGGATGCTTTGGCAATAGTCGATGAGTTAGATGGAATGAGCAAACAGGCAATTTTGCGACAAATTCAATCTTTTTTAAATGTTTTGCTGATTCACTTGATTAAAAATCAAGTTGAACAGCGATTAACTGGTTCTTGGGCAAGTTCGATTCGCAATTCAATCAGAGAAATTAAAAAGGCAAATATTAAAGATAATAAAACATCTTATTACATCAATTCTGATGAATGGGAGAGTTTTATAGAGGAGGAGGTGATTGAGGATGCTATTGCAGAGGCTGCGGAGGAAGTATTGAATGGTGTTTATACTCAATTTCAACTTGCAGAGATGATGGATAGAAACCTGATTATTGAGACTGCTGTGAGGTTGTTGAACTTGACTTATATCCATTCCGCCAAAGATTTACCCGCAGTGTTAGCCCAGCATTTAAGTCAGTTACCAGGTGGAGAAGATTGGATAAATCGGCGAAAATAAGTAGGATTTTTTTTTAGCCTGGGCGATTGGAAATCGCGTCTACACAAACAAAACCCGCCTACGCGGGTTAATAAAATAACTGGTTGTTACTCTACGTCATAGGATTGAAAACCGCTATATGGAAACTGCCCCCATATTACCGCCCCCAGCCACCGAATCGCCTACCCCTTGGAATTGGGCGCGCAAAAATTTATTTAGTACCTGGTACAACAGCATTCTGACAGTAGTTTGCCTAATTATCGCCTTCCAAACTATTAAAGGAATTATTGTTTGGGCAACAACAAAAGCTCAGTGGCGCGTATTAGAAGCCAACTTGCCGCTATTTTTCGCCGGCAGATTTCCCAGCGAATCCTACTGGCGGCTGTGGATAGTAACGGCCATAATTGCTTTGTTGGGAGGATTAACTTGGGGAAACATTCAGCGGCAAGAACGTCTTTGGAATCCGCCTTTACTAATTATACTCGGTGCTGCGGTTGTGGGTGCGGTCATTTCGCCGATCGACCTAACCTCTCGCCTTTACCTGCTAGCAAATATTATCGCAGCCGCCGCCAGCTATGCCATCGGAAGGCAAATTCACCCAAAAATCATGGACTGGATGCCTGCAATTTGGGTTCTTTCCTTCCCAATAGTTTTGTGGTTAATTAAAGGCGGGTTGGGTTTGACAGAAGTGTCAACAAATGATTGGGGCGGTTTAGTATTGACGCTGTTTTTAGCAGTTATTAGTATTGTGCTTTCCTTTCCTTTGGGAGTATTGCTAGCACTAGGGAGACAAAGTTCTTTGCCAGTTGTGAGATTGTTATCAACATTATACATTGAAATTATTCGCGGTTTACCATTAATTGGCATTCTGTTTTTGGGTCAAGTGATGCTTCAACTCTTCTTGCCGCCCGAATATCCGAAATTGGATAGAGTAATTAGAGCCATTGCTGGATTAACGTTATTTAGTGCAGCTTACTTGGCAGAAAACGTGCGCGGTGGCTTGCAGGCTGTGCCTAGGGGACAAATAGAAGCAGCTAGGTCGATCGGACTCAATACACCCCTGCTTACAATTCTCATTGTACTGCCTCAAGCACTGCGAATAGTCATTCCTGCGATCGGCGGTCAATTCATCGGATTATTTATGGATACTTCCCTGCTCTCTCTATTCGGAATGTTAGAATTAATAGGAATATCCCGCGCAGTTTTAGCAAATCCATCCTATATCGGCAGATACGCCGAAGTTTACGTATTTGTCGGCATCATTTATTGGATATTTTGCTACTCAATGTCCCTAGCCAGCCGCAAAATTGAGCGAACTTTAGGCGTAGGTCAAAGGTAAAAAAATATCTGCGTTCATCCGCGTTCATCAGCGGTTTAAAAACAAAAAAGTATGGAAACTCAACTAACAGGCCCCGAACAAGTAATCGTAGCAGAAAACGTCCACAAATGGTACGGACAATTTCACGTACTGCGCGGTGTCAGCATGACGGTAAACCGAGGTGAAGTGGTTGTGGTGATGGGGCCATCTGGTTCGGGAAAATCGACGTTTATTCGCACATTCAACGCATTAGAAGAATACCAACAAGGTAAAATTACGATCGACGGCATCGAACTTTCCCACGACTTACGCAACATTGAGACAATTCGCAGCGAAGTAGGAATGGTGTTTCAGCAATTTAACCTGTTTCCCCACTTATCAGTCTTGCAAAACGTCATGCTAGCGCCAGTATGGGTGCGCCGCTGGCCGAAGAAAAAAGCCGAAGAAGTGGCGATGCAACTCTTAGAAAGAGTGGGCATTTTGGAACAAGCAAAAAAATATCCCGGACAGTTGTCTGGAGGACAGCAGCAGCGGGTCGCTATTGCACGTTCTCTAGCCATGCAGCCTAAAATCATGTTATTTGATGAACCGACATCAGCATTAGACCCGGAGATGGTGCGGGAAGTTTTAGATGTAATGCGAAATTTGGCTCAAACGGGAATTACAATGGTGGTTGTGACTCACGAAGTCGGGTTTGCGCGCGAAGTTGCCGATCGCATTGTGTTGATGGATGGCGGCGTTTTAGTGGAAGAAGCGAAGCCGGAAGAGTTTTTTCAGAACCCGAAGGAAGAACGCACTCGCAAGTTTTTATCTCAGATATTGTAACTGATTTTAAAGTGTAGTCGGTGGGTTTGGCGACGGTAGCAGCAGTAAAAATCGGCACAATTAAGGTAAAATAAAAGAGTGTACAATCAGTCTCTATTTTGCTGAGATAGCTTGCAATGCCATCCACAAAAACTCTGCCGTTAGTTAAAGACTCGGAACGCCTAGAAAGTCGCCTCAAAGAAATCCCGGCGGTTCCTGGTGTATATTTAATGCGAGACGAGAGCGATCGCATCCTTTACATCGGCAAATCCAAAAAACTCCGAAACCGCGTCCGTTCATACTTCCGCGAAAGTCAAAATCTCAGCCCCCGCATCGCGATGATGGTGCAGCAAGTGCGCGAAATTGAATTCATCGCCACAGACACAGAAGCGGAAGCTTTGGCGTTAGAAGCAAACCTCGTAAAACAGCACCAACCTTACTTTAATGTCCTTCTGAAAGATGATAAAAAATATCCTTATTTGTGCATAACTTGGTCGGAGGAATACCCGCGCATTTTTATCACCCGCAAACGCCGGGCCGGTAGTGCCAAAGACCGCTACTATGGCCCCTACGTCGATACAGGGGCGCTGCGGAGTACGCTGCATTTAATTAAGCGAATTTTCCCCCTGCGGCAGCGCCCTCAACCGCTGTTTAAAGACCGTCCCTGTCTGAACTACGACATCGGGCGCTGCGTTGGCGTTTGTCAAGGGTTAACTTCGCCGGAGGAATATCATAAAATCATCCAAAAAGTAGCGATGATTTTCCAGGGAAGAACTCAGGAATTACTCGATATTTTAGAACCCCAAATGGAAGAGGCAGCCGAAGATTTAAACTTTGAAACGGCGGCGCGCATTCGCGATCAAATTAAAGGTTTGCAGTCTTTGAGTGCGGGTCAAAAAGTGTCTTTGCCCGACGATACGGTTTCCAGAGATGCGATCGCACTTGCGGCAGACACCCAGCACGCTTGCGTCCAATTGTTCCAAATTCGTGCAGGTCAATTGGTCGGAAGATTGGGATTTATGGCGGAAATACCCTCCCAACCCAGGGCGGGCACGGGGGCACCGCCCCTACAAGCGGGGGGGCAAGAGTTATCTCAATCTCTTGTAAAAGATGGGCAAGAGTTATCTGAACTTTCTCTTTCCTCCCCCCCTTGGCAAGGGGGGGAACGAGGGGGGGTAGAGGCCGGAGCGATTTTGCAGCGGGTGTTGGAAGAACACTATCAAAATGTTGAATCCGTAGAAATTCCCAGCGAAATTTCTGTGCAGTACGAATTGCCAGAAGGAGAAATATTAGCAGATTGGTTGAGCAATCGTAAGGGGCGAAAAGTTACGATTTTGACGCCGCAGCGGCAAACTAAGGCTGAGTTGATTGAGATGGTGGAACGCAATGCTGAGTATGAATTGGCGAGAATGCAAAGATTGAGCGATCGCAATTCTCAAGCAATGGAAGATTTAGCAGAAATTCTCGATTTGCCAGAAGTTCCTCGCCGCATTGAAGGTTACGATATTTCTCACATTCAAGGTTCTGACGCCGTAGCTTCCCGCGTCGTATTTATTGACGGTTTGCCGGCCAATCAACACTACCGCCATTACAAAATTAAAAATCCTGAAATTAAATCGGGTCATTCTGATGATTTTGCTAGTTTAGCAGAAGTTATCGGTCGCCGATTCCGAGGATTGAAGGAAGAAGAAAGAGGAAAGATGGAAGAGGGATTTAGCGAGTTAGAAGAACCGGAAGAACTCAGCAATTTATCATCGGTTTCTCATACTATTTCCGACAAACCCGACTTAATTATGATAGATGGCGGCAAAGGTCAACTGTCAGCAGTTGTGGCTGTTTTGCGGGAGATGAATTTGCTAGAAGAGTTGCGCGTTGTCAGTTTGGCAAAGCAGCGAGAGGAGATATTTTTGCCGGGGGAATCTTTGCCACTTCCAACTAATTCTGAGCAGCCTGGGGTACAATTATTGCGCCGGGTGCGAGATGAAGCGCACAGGTTTGCTGTGAGTTTTCACCGGGATCGCAGAAGCGAGAGAATGAAGCGATCGCGCCTTGATGAAATTCCCGGATTGGGACACCACCGACAAAAACAATTGTTGGCACATTTTCGGTCGATCGACTATCTCCGTTTAGCGACTCCCGAACAGTTGGCAGAAGTTTCTGGGATTGGCCCGCGTCTGGCGCAGCAAATTTACGATTATTTCCATCCGTAAAGCCTTACGCAGCATTGGA
Source organism: Microcoleus sp. B13-B6 (assembly GCF_036705405.1). Taxonomy (NCBI): domain Bacteria; kingdom Bacillati; phylum Cyanobacteriota; class Cyanophyceae; order Oscillatoriales; family Microcoleaceae; genus Microcoleus; species Microcoleus sp. B13-B6. The sequence continues at coordinate 5,688 of NZ_JAUBUJ010000013.1, read as the reverse complement.
GAGAGGGATTTTCGGGGTGAGGGGGCGATCGGGCCGCAAGTCCCGATTCAGCCTGTGTGGGGGAGGTATTCAAAAATTTTGCACAGGCCTATTGCAATCCCCAGAGACTTGTGGTATGTTTAGTTTCTGTGCGCGGGCATAGTTTAGTGGTAAAACTTTAGCCTTCCAAGCTAATTATGCGGGTTCGATTCCCGCTGCCCGCTTGCGCCTATAAAAACCTAGAACCCTTGAGAAATCAAGGGTTTTGGCGTTTCTAGGGCTTAGCCTCTATGGTTGCACAAGGCGTTTTGGAGACAATTTGGAAACAATTTGGAGACAAAGACGGGCTGTTTGGAGGCAAATTGGAGACAAATTGGAGACAATTTTGGAGACAATCAAGTCCCTAGGTGTGCCAATACGTCCAACACTGCTTCCATATCAGCCAAGTCGGCCCTCGACTTTTTACGCCGCGCTTTCAACCGGTTGAGCAGGTCGGCTGGCTCTGGAAATTCTGCGACGGTCGGAGCCGATTTTTTATTTGCTTCTCGATCGCGCCGCACTTCCTTGAGCTCTTGCTCCAACATCTGAACCTTCAGCCCTAAATCGCCGTTGCGCTCGTGTAACTGATTGAGTTCCGCGTCCCATTCTGCAAGCTGCTTGTTGGCCGCTTTCAATTCCTGCCTGAGTGATTCATCGTTGCCGTCACTCAGGCACTCAATTTTCCCAGCCGTTCCTCAATGGCGGCCATCCGTTCCATCACCGGGTCAAGGCGATCGGCTACAGCCTTGTCTACAGTGTCTACAATTTCTGTAGACACGACGCTATCATTGCTTCGTGTAGACAAATCTGTAGACGATGTAGACACTATCGGTGTAGACAAAGTAGACAGCGCTGTAGACGTGCCTGAGACTTCCTTGAGAATGCGTTGTGCAGCTTGACTAAGTGACTCACCGTCTAGCTTCTGAGCTTCTATCCAGTTCAGGAAGTGACCGGATGCCCTGAATGATACGACTTGACTCTGACTCATTGTAGACACCTGTATACAGTATTTGTCTACAATAACTGATGTCTGTCTACACTGTCAACAATTTGTAGACAAAACTTGTAGACACGAAAATCCCCCAATTAAGGGGGATGGGATTCAGTCGTTAGTTGTCAGGCAGTGGCTAAATTTTTCCTTGGAGACGGATGAGTTCAGCAATTCGATCACGGACTAACTCGTCTTCTCCCTCCAACCAGTCAGTGATAGTAGCAATGCTGTATTTCCGTCCCGGCGCATTCCATCCGAACAGTTGAGTAAGCAGGGCTTGTAAATGTTCAGAACGGTACTCAGACCACCAGATTAGTGCAATGTCTCGCATTTTTTCTGCGTCCTCTGGGCTGATAACTTCAGGTACTGATGTCACTGCCGGCTCTGACTCCGGTTTTAATGGGGATTGAGATTGCTGAGGTTGAGTGAGTATTTTTACCAGTTTCTCGCGCTCGCTGTCGGTAAGTTGAGAGAGTAAATTACAAACCTGACTAAAAGGTGAGGAAATTGCGTCACCATCGTCTCCATCGCACTGGATAAGGGTTTGTGCGTCACCAACTGCGTCACCAACTGCGTCACCAACTGCGTCACCAGTATTTTTTGGTGACGCAGTTTTCCTTACTGTGTCTACTGGAGACGATGGTGACGCAGTTTTTGCAGTTTGCGGTGAGGTGTGTACAAATCCGACGCCAAGCAAATATCTTTGCCCTTTCCGTTCCATCTCGTCTCGTTCGTTATAGCGACACACTTGGAGTTTAGGGAAAATCTCGCTAAACCTTGACCCCAACTGGTTTATAGCTTTTACAGGAGCGTCATACTTACTAGGAAGTTCATTCCAAATCAGCTTCTCCTTGGTGCCGCTAGTCTCTCGCTCTAGAATCCCTGCATCCTCATACCAATCTTGCAATTGCTCCCACAAATCTTTAACCCAGACGCGACCGCCAGACTGAACCTCCAAGCCAACCTCGCGCGCAAACTGCCATAAGTGCCGGCTTTCCTCCTGAGCTTCTCGCATCGCCTCACGGGTAGCCTTGTAGTCAATCCCCTCTTTCAACAACAGCGGCAACCGCTCCAACATCTTGTTAAGCATCGCCGGTGCAATCCGCTCAAGGATAAAGTTCTCATCATCCTTAAAGCGCGGGTCAGCCTCTAATTCACCCTGAGACGGGTCAGCGTTACGCTTGTAGGTTTTCTCGAAACTCAGGATGCTGTAACGGTCATCAATTGCAGCCGTCCCCCCGGTGATAGAGGGTAGTTTATTGCAGTTGGCAAAAAAGGTAGCAACAGGCTTGTATTCATAGCTGTCCTTACCTTTAGGCTCAATGTCCATCAGGTCTCCAGTGATGAACTGCTTAAGACTCTGAATATTGTCTAGGTCTACTTTTGCAGTGTTCTCAGAAGCCCAATTACAGAGCCCCCCTAGCAGACCGGACAGATTGAACTTGCGGCCATTGTCATAGGATTTGAAGTCAGACAAAGACTTCCCGGTCATTCCCCTCCCCAAAACAGCGGCCAACACAGCTCGCAATGTATCTTTGCCATTAGACCCCTCGCCGTGGCACAGCAAACCTTTAACGCCCCGTCCCGTCAGCTTGGAGCGGACAAGCTTCAAATTCAACGCAGCAGCAGCAGTCCGCAAAAATACCTCACGCTGCGACGGTTCCAAGCATTCTAAAAGGCGATCGCAGTCCGTCGCGTCAATGTCAGAGTCATACGTACAGCCAACATAGGTATAGACCTGGTTAGGGTCATGTGGAACAAGCGAGTGAGAACCGTCAGGGTTAATTTTCACTACCCCTTTAGTAGTGTTCAACCCATCAGGATTGATGGTATTAGGGTCTACGGCCACAGCTAAGACCATACAGTTGTAGACCTCGTTAGCACTGGTAGAGTTGAAACGGTTGCAGCGGTACTTCTTGTTAACCAATTCAGAGTAAGTGCTTAGCCAGTCAAGAATACGCCGCTTTTCGGTGGCTTCCGACCGCAGTTCGTAATAAGTCCCGGTGAATTCAAAAAGCTGCCCTGCTATCGATACCCAGAGCGTGTCAGAGTACAGCGCATCCATAGCTTTCTGCACGTAGTTTTGCTCTGGAACGGGTGCTGTGTCTGGGATGTAGTCGCTCTCACTACTGTCATACTTCTGGCATACTACTTCTTCTTGCGTGCGCGGGTGAGGAGTAAGAGAAATATTAGGAGTTAATTCCGTTGCAGTGCTATTGACTGCTTCCTCTACCAGCCGGATGAATTCCTCGCTGTCTATGGCTTCCAAGATTTCTCGGATGTCTCCCGCATCTGGAATATCTGGGTAGATGACACACGGGTCAACAACCACACAAGGGAACCGGATGTGACGGGCAAGCAGCCAGACTCCTTGACTTTTCTTGATACCCGCGTCATCGTTATCGCGCAACACTGCAAGACTGACGTTTTTGCCTGTCGCTTGCAGAGTTTCGAGCATTATCTGAATTTCGGGGTCATTCCAATTGGAACCTTGCAGTGTTAGTCCTGCGATGCTGATGCCCCGTGCAAGTTCTACGTTGTCCTCCCCTTCAAGCGTCAGAACGAGAACGGGTTCACCGTCTGGTAGTGCTTTTAGTAGTTCGACAACTTCATCAATCCGATATGCTGGCCAGCGAGTATCACCCTTGCTCCAGACTTCCTTGCCACTGGGGTCGATGTGAATTTGGCGACAGGTTTTGTCGCGTCCCTTTGGTTTACTTGCATCGGGCCAATCAAACCGCAAAACCTTTTGAGTGTCGCTGTAGGCGTAGGTAATCTGTGTGGCGCTGTCGGGAACGCCTTTAGGAAAGTATTTAGGTTGTTCGATGCGAGGTGGTTTTCCGGGTGCAGGTAATCTCAGAAGTTTCGCGCCGATCGGAACTGGTACGGGTAGGTATTCCTTCTTTTTGGCTTTAGGCTTTGATGCCTGTGGTTTACTTACCTGTTGCTTGAGCTTTTCTTCCTCACACTCTGCTAAAAATTCAGCCAGTGGCCGGATAGCTTCCCGAATATCAGCGGTTGAGCAAGCGTTCGTCCAGCACTGGTACTTGCCGTTCTTGGAGTCAATCCCTAAGCTGTGGCCCTCGCAAACAGGGCAAATATAGTAATTTTTGGCTTTGCCGGGTTCCAGTTTGTCGAGATGGTCGCGGATATCAAATTTTTTGGGGGTGCTTGAAGTTTGGTCGTTGTTTGGAGTAGAATTGTCATACATAAATTTGGCTCGCCCCAAGACGAGTTGAATGTGGATGAATCCTCAAAACCGTTGCAGTCGGGCTTCAATCGAGAGCAGCGGTTTTTTGGTGTCTAGAATTTGTTGAAAATTTAGAGCATAGGAGAAGCCGCCCCGCTAGTTGACTAGGGGTGCGATTAAGCTGTCGTTGCGAGCACAGCCACCTATTTCGGCGTCAGGCAGTGGGATAAAGATTGAGAAGGATGGCGGCGCCCGATCGGTTGCTCGAATAGGTAACTGAATGTCGGTGTCTACGGTTACAGATTCTTTGGCAAGCTCAAGACGAGTTTCGGGAGTTTTCTCAGGCTTGTTGATGAGATACCTTATCTCTGCCAACATCTGTCCCCGGACTGTGCAACAAATGTATTTCCAGAACCTCATCTTTCTCGGATTCCATTCCCGGCTGCGTTCTCCAAACTCCACAAGAGATTCTCCGGCCCCTCCATTCCAGAAAGGCTTTAGACTGCACTTGACTCGTTTGATAAACCCGTAAATACATTTCGCATCCATATCGAACATTTTAAGCGACAAGTTGCACTTGATAATCTCGGACAGATTTTGTCCCGGCAACGAACCGAAAACGTAAAAAAAACGTACCGAAAACGTACCAAAACTCACTCGTCGGGTTTAAAGGTAAAAGCACTAGACGAGTGAGTCAGAACAAGGCTTCCAGCGCCGCCAAGTCAGAGGGACTTTTGTCCGAAATCTCGGACGGATTTTGCTGTGCCCTGACCACCCAGAACTGCGTCCCACGGTCGAGGTTGTGGTTCCCCTGGTGTTGGCGGGACTGCTACCCCTAGCTGAGGTAATTGCAGGTCGTTGAGGTAGTAGGCGTACTGATTATCATCTCCCCGTTGCGGGTAGAACTTGCCGTTAGTTTTCCAAAAGAAGTCTTTACCTCGCAGAACTGCCAGAACTAACTCTATTTCTGACTTAGTACCAGTCAATCTTAGGGCTGCTGTGGTTGGGATGTTTGGCTGTTTAGTCATTACTTTTCCCCCTCAAACTGATTGAGCAAATTTTGCAATTTGACCTTGCCTTCTGAGAATTTGCGTCCTCCCATTTTGAGTACATTCTCAACAATCCAAGTCACGGACTTACCCGCTTCCATTGACTTACAAACTTCCAAGTATATAGGGTAATCAGGAGAGTCGGAAGGGGAAGCGGTTTCCTGTAAGTCGCTACTGTATATAGCTTCCAGCGCTTGCCGGCTAGCTTCCACGTCAACGCCAGGGTTTGTCAGGATAAGTTCGGCTTCTTGCTGTCTTTGTTGCTGCGAAACGTAGACGCTTGTGCTAATTTCGTCCTCTACATCTGCCTTAATCGCTCTCAGTTTCAGTTTCTCGATTTCTCCCTCGGCTGCTAATTGGCGGGCGATATTGCCAGCGGTAACAGCACAAGCAATCGCAGCACACAAGCTGACACCTTGCAGTGCTTTATGAGTGTCTAG
>NZ_JAUBUJ010000219.1:0-3285 GCF_036705405.1 Microcoleus sp. B13-B6 | reverse complement strand
TTCTGCCTCCTGCCTCCTGCCTCCTGCCTCAAAACTCCAATTTCTAGCGGAGGGCTGCAAAGGTGAGATGCTCCCATCCGGTGCAACCGGAATTGATATCAATTGCTGTTTGAATATCAGTCGGGTAATTTTAGATTTTAAATTTTAGATTTTAGATTGAGCTAATGTATATCGAACTTAGCATCAGCGAGATTTGCCCCCCTGAAGGAAGTACCCTCAGCATTTCCAATCTCTCGCACCATAGCCGAGAGAGACACAAACGCAAACCAAAGATACAGCAGCGACAGAAAACCGAAACACATACCCCAAAACAGTTTGTGAGTGCTCAGAAAAGCGCTCGCCGTTGCACTGAACAAAAAAGCTGCTGCGTAAGTCGCCACACTTCCAGCCGATGCGATCGCCACCTGTGCAAATTGGCTACGAATCCGGGAATTCACAAAAAACATTAACACCCCGCCGATCGACATTCCAGCAAGAGCAGCCTGGGAATTATTATTAGTTGCAGTACCAGCATAGAAAAATCCCAACAAAGCTCCTGATAGAATAGCAGAAATTGTTCGTGCCAATCTACCCGCTTTTGAGGTTTTTGGCTGTTTGCTGGCGATCGCCGAAGCGAAGCCAGCAGCGCTCAAAACCCCGTACAGCAACAGAACAAAAGGCCAACTGCCAGAGCCCGGTAATTGTCCTTGAGTTCCCAAAATCAGTCGAGTCAGAACATCGCCCACAACCAAACAAATCGCGATCGCCCCACCACTCAAAACAGCTATCTGTCGCCGAGAAAGGCCGATTTTCGCACCGACAAAATTCGCACCCGCTAACTGAGCATTTCTAAAATTGCAGCCTCGAACATCCGCACCGCTGAAATCAGCACCGTTAAGAACTTGTCCTTGGAACGATCGATTTCGTAAAATTTGATTGCTAAAATTATTGGAATCCGAATACTTCATATTAGTACAGGATGCTTGAAAATATATAAATATGTCAGTCTTCCCGTCCCCTATCTAAAATCTAAAATGGTATGACTTATCGACCCACGATCAAACAAATTTGGCATATTCTCGGTCTCGGAATATTGCTCGCACCAATACTACTCTACAACATTCCCTACTTTTTGCGTCCCCAACAAACAAACGAAGCCCGATCGCTCTTTCAAGGAATAGCCTACCGCAGGGAATTTCGGACTAATCCGCGTCCCACCCTAATTCACATTGTTAGCATCGACCTAAAAGCGCCGGGAATAGGAATTTTTGTCACTCCCGGAAACCCAACACCCGATTTAACAGAAACCAATGCCCGCACCGCTACTGAATTCCTGAAAGAATTTAAATTGCAATTAGCAGTCAACGGCAATTTTTTTTATCCCTGCATCGAGAAAGCACCTTGGGATTACTATCCCCGCAGTGGCGATCGAGTAAATAATGTCGGACACGCCATTGCCAAAAGCCAAGCTTATTCTCAACCAGATCCAGACTTTCCCGCCCTTTGTTTTGATGCCAAAAACCGCGCTAAAATAATCGAAAACGGCACTTGCCCTGCGGGAACAGCCTATGCAGTTGCCGGAGATACTTTGCTGGTAAAAAATGGCCAACCCGTAGCACAAAGCCAGAAAGAACGCACACAGGATAAACCCTATCCCCGTGCCGTCGCGGCGATCGACAAAACAGGCGACAAGTTGTGGTTAATTGTGGCAGACGGCAAGCAGAGGCTTTACAGTGAAGGGCTGAAATTGAGCGAAATAACTGATATTTCGATGCAGTTGGGAGTTGAGACAGTGCTAAATTTAGATGGCGGCGGGTCGGTAACTTTTGCAGTAGCATCGCCGTCAGGAGCGAAACTGTTGAATGCTCCGATTCAGAATAAAATCCCCATGCAGGAACGTCCAATTGCCAATCACCTGGGATTTTATGCGCGGGAAAATTAGGCTTTTAAATTGCGCTTTAATCTCAAAAATTAGGGTTAAAAATGATTCTATTCTGCACCGCGCCCAGCCGCTGCTTGTAACAAATCTGCTGTTAAAACCTATTTGAAAAAAAACCAAAAATGCCTCCGCCTACTCAAATAAATATGGTACTGATTGCCTTCATTACTAATACAAAAGTGCGCTTAAATACGCACAAAAATTTTTATTCAGCAGTGAATTTTTTTTTAATCTGCCCAAAATCCGGGAATAATTGCTAAAATTGTAAAGAAACGTAACAAAAATTTATAATTGGCTTATGAAAATTAGCGAAATCCAAGCAGCGCTGCAAAGTTCGGATTCTCAAGAGAGGCTGCGGGGGGTAACGGCTCTGAGAAAGTGCGATTCTGCGGTGGCGCTACCGATGTTGCTGAGCCAAGTGGACGATCGCGAGTTTATGGTGCGATCGTTCGTGGCGATGGGATTGCGGCAGATTCAAACTGCGGAAGCTTTTGCGGCGCTGTTAAAAATGATGCAGTTCGATCGCGATCCGAACGTGCGCGCCGAAGCCGCTAACTCTTTGTCAAGGTTCGGAACCGAGGCAATTTCTCATTTAGTGGAAGCTTTTCGCCGCGATGACAATTGGCTCGTCCGCCGCAGCATTATGGCTCCGCTGTACGAAATGCAGTGTCCTGATGCAGTATTTGAAATTTGTGCGATCGGTCTTGGCGGCGAAGATTTACCAGTTCAGGAAGTAGCAATTGACGGATTGGGCCTGCTGGCAAATACCCCGAAGCAAGAACAGGCATTGCAGCAATTATTACCTCTAGTAAGTTCAGATTACTGGGGAATTCGGCTGCGAGTTGCTCGCGCGCTGAGCAAATTTGACAATCCTCAAGCTCGCGCGGCTGTGAGCTATTTGGCAAAAGATCGAGATCATCGGGTTGCAGGTGGGACTTTACACCTTTAGGGTAAGATACTGTAGTTCTCTATCAGAGTATGGGACTCATGAAGCTCAATGAAGAACCCCGATCGGCTTCAGCTTTTTAATTCCATCCCTCAATTGCACGCAAATCCTCAATCCAGAGTCATCAAGGAAAGGACAGGTACGTTTACAGACAATATGAAATTACCTATCCATAGGTGGTTTCGCTATTCGGCGGGATTCTCAGCAGCTTGGGTCGAACAAGTCATAGCAGAGTTAGAACCTCAAACTATCCTCGATCCATTTGCAGGATCTGGTACTGTTTGCGTCACTGCCGATAAGCTTGGTATAAATTCTTGCGGTATCGAAGCGCATCCTTTTGTTTGTAAGCTGTTGTGCATTTAAATAGAATGTCAAAAAACACTCTAATTCTTGTGGGGTGGGCGTCTCGCCCGCCCTGAAT